>JAADGC010000229.1 GCA_013152585.1 Chloroflexota bacterium | reverse complement strand
CGCCTCAAACCGACAAGCTATAGGTCGCGGACCAGCGCCGAAAACGCGGACAGATAACGCGGTCAGATTTGATTCAACCGCATCTCATGGGGTCTCACCGTGACCTCCGGGAGGTGGCCAAAAACGCTCTGTTTGGGCAATAATGTCCTGGCCACCTCCCGGAGGTCTGAATCTCGCCCCCGACTTCGACGCCGAAACGGCCATCGTGGCGCCAATTCCAGCGAAGAATCTCGCCTTTCATGGGCGGCGAGACCCTTCACTGGCGCTTCGTGTTCATGTGCGTTGCGAGCTGGACCCGTTCAGGGTCTGCCCTTGAGCCTGGCCGAAGGGTGACATAATACGAATTTCACGAAAAATTTGGCAAATAATTCGTCTAATTCGGGTAATTCGTGTCAAAAAATGCGTTGCTAAGCCGTGAGCCGTCCCGCCGATGCTTTTGTATCTGTTGGCGGGATGTCGCCAGGCGGTGTATACTTCAGCGGAGCACGAAAGGCCGCCCGTGGTTGCTCGTCAGATAAGGAGTGCCATCAGATGAGCAAACAAATCAAGAATCCCCTCTTCGTCCGGGTGGATAAAACGACGCCCTTCGCAGAGGCTTTTCGGATCACAAAACGCTGTCAAGGAAAACGAAATGGGCACGCCCCTCCTCACCACCAAACTCTATGTTCCCCCCGTCCGACCCGAGTTGGTGCCACGCCCGCGTCTGATCAAACGGCTGCATGAGGGCCTTCACCGCAAGCTGACGCTCATCTCGGCGCCGGCCGGTTTCGGCAAGACGACGTTGCTGAGCGAGTGGGTACAGGGTGGGGGACGGCCTGTCGCCTGGCTCTCGCTGGACAATGGGGACAACGATCCCGTTCAGTTTCTCAACTACCTGATCGCCGCCCTCCAGCAGGTCGACGAGGGCATCGGTCGAACGGTTCGGGATATCCTCCAATCCCCCCAGTTGCCGCCGGCAGGCAACCTCGTCACGCTGCTGATCAACGACATCACTGCCTCGGCCATTGCCCTGACGCTCGTACTGGATGACTATCATCTCATCACCGCCGATTCAGTGCACCAGATCGTGCAGTTCCTGCTGGAAAACCAACCACCTTCGATGCACCTGGCTATCGGCACACGCCAGGACCCACGACTGCCTCTGCCGCGCCTGCGTGCCCGGAGCCAGGTGACTGAGATTCGAGAGCGAGACCTGCGCTTTACGACGGAAGAGGCAACTGCTTTCCTCGACCAGACGATGGGCCTCCCTCTCTCCCCAGGGGCAGTGCAAGCGCTCGAATCGCGCACCGAAGGTTGGATCGCCGGCCTGCAACTGGCAGCCCTGGCTTTGAAAGAGGACCCAGAGGATGCCGAGGCTTTCATTGCCGCCTTCACAGGCGACGACCGCTACATCGTGGAATACCTGGTCGCAGAAGTGCTCCAGCGACAACCGCAGGCGACGCGCGATTTCCTGCGCCAGACGGCCATCCTCGACCGGCTGACTGCCTCGCTGTGCAATGCGGTGACGGGGAGGGAAGGTAGTCAGATGATCCTCGACCAGTTGGCAGGATCGAATCTGTTTCTGATCCCCCTTGATCGCCGGCGAGAGTGGTACCGGTACCATCGCCTTTTCGCCGAGGCCCTGCGCACAACGCTCACCGAAGAGGAGCAGGAGCTGTTGCATCGAAGAGCAGGGCGCTGGTACGAGACCCACGGATTCATGAGCCAGGCGATCCAACACGCACTAGCATCCGTCCCCGTGCCCGGCGACGCTTCGGCAGGCCATTATGCTGAACTTGTCGAAGCATCGGGGCCGGCTCTGGACGACGCCGAGCGCTTGATTCAGCTTGCAGCAGAAGAGACGATCTTTGGCGGAAGCCTGTTGACCGTGCGCGGCTGGCTGGATGCCCTGCCAGATGAGCGCGTGCGCGCCAATGGGGAACTGGCCACCTACAAGGGCTGGGTGTTAGCCCTGACCGGCGACATAGCTTTGGCAGAGGAGTACGCCGATGCGGCAGAGGCGCGCCTTCGGCAGACCAGCTCCGAGCCCGCCGAAGAGCCGGCGATGGGCCTGGGCAAGCTCCTGGCGCTGCGCAGCTTTCTCGCCGTTTTCAGCCATCAGGATTACGAGGAGGCGATTGAGCTGGCCGGCGGCGCGCTTCAAGTGTTAAAAGAAGACCAGACGCACTGGCGCGTCATCGCCCTGTGGTTGCTGGCCGAATCGCAGGAACGGACGAGCAACATCACTGAAGCCATCACCACACTCCGCGAAGCACGACGAACCGGACGCACACATGGCACCCAGATCTTTGCTGCCATGGTTGAACTCTTTTTGGCCGCGGCGCTGCAAGCACACGGCCGGCGTCAGGAAGCCATGGGGGTTTGCGAGGAGGCGATCGAGCAGTATACCGATCAGATGGGGCGCGCGTCGCCGGTGGCCGGTCTCATCTTCAGCCGGCTGGGGACGCTTCACTACGAAGCGAATCAGCTCGAGCTGGCGCTCAAGTACCTGGATCAAGGCCAGGCACTCAGCGAACAACTCGCCCTGGGAAGCTCTATCACGTTCTCCCTTGGCTTTTCGGCCTTGACCCTTCATGCTCAGGGGAAGACCGGCGCCGCCCTGGAAGCCCTGCAAAAGGCCTACCAATTTGCCGCGCGCACAGGTCTTGCCGATGCTGATTGGTGCCTGGCCTTGGAGGCCAACATCCACTTGCGGCAAGGTGATCTTCCCTTTGCCCTCCGTTGGGCAGAGGTGGCCGGCCTCTCGCCTGACGAAGCCCCGCACTATTTGCGGATGGAACAGCACCTGGTTTACGCCCGTCTTCTGCTGGCTCAGGGCCGGCTATCTGATTGCCGGCGCTGGTTGGCCCGCTTGGAGCAGTTCACGCGAGAACGCGGCCTGATTCGCTGGCTGCTCACCGTTCATATCCTGCAGGCGCTGACCGCGGAGAGGTCGGGAGACGCTTCTGTGGCTCGCAACCGTTTCTCCCAGGCGCTGGAGATCGCCGCACCCGAGGGCTATTTCAGGGCCTTCCTCGACGAAGATGCCCGGATCATCGGCTTGCTCCCCGATGTCCGGCCCGTCGCCCCGGCGTTTGTGGACCAACTCCTGGGCTATGCGGGAATCCCCGTCCCCAAACCAGACATCACTTCTCAGCTCCTGGTCGAGCCCCTGAGCGAGCGCGAGCTTGAGGTCCTGCGCTTGATCGCTGCCGGCCTTTCCAATCGCGGGATCGCTCAAGAGCTTATCATTGCGATTGGCACAGCCAAGCGGCACATCAACAACATCTATGGCAAACTTGGTGTACATAGCCGCACGGCGGCGATTGCAAAAGCCCGAGAGCTGCGCCTTTTGGAATAGGACTCCTGGTCTCGAATTCAGCCCTCCTCAGTAGAGCATAAGCACGACACTGTTTCACACCATTACACCCTTCAATACACCCCTGAATGTATCTTTCGGTGGATGATATCCTGCTTCTTTCCACATATACTTATCTCATGCTCGAAAGAGTTGAGCAATATGTTGTCCAAGTGAGTGAAAACTCTCAAATTTCTGATGCAGGATCCACAGGAGGGATAAATGGTAACTATAACAAAGAAGGCATCACCTTACATCTGGCTGGTGATTGGCAGTTCACTGCTCCTGTTGATGGGCTGGAAGTGGAATGTGCCCATCGCTGTGTGGCTGGCTCCGGTCTTTCTGATCCGATTCTTCCGCTCCCAGGAACGCTGGCTTCCCACCCTCATCGCCCTGCCGGTGATGACACTGCCCCTATTTGCGAACATACACGGTGGCTGGGACTTCCCACTCGCTGCCGAGATCGGCATTGGCGTGATCAGGGCGCTGCCATTCCTCGTGGCGCTGTACGTCGACCGATTTTTGGCACGCCGGCTGCGGCCGGGACTGGCGACGTTGACCTACCCAGCGACCTACGTGATGGCGGATTATCTTCTGGCGCTGTCGCCGCTCGGCACCGCTTTCTCGGCGGCCGTCACACAATTCGATATGCTCCAGTTCATCCAACTGACATCCGTAACGGGAATCTGGGGCCTCTCTTTTGTGATCGGCTGGTTTGCGTCAGTTGTGAACCTGGCTTGGGAATGCCACTTCGACATCCAGAAGAGGGCGACGCCGGCCGCCATCTTCGCCATGAGTCTGGCGGCGATCTTGCTTCTGGGTGGCTTTCGACTCTCCGTCCAGCCGGCCGCGCAGACGGTGCGGGTGGCTGGTGTCACCATCGAGCATCCACACGACTATTGGACCGATGTCATTGACAAGGGCACACCCCAAGACGTGGCACACCGCTACGAAGGAGAGCTGGGGGAACTGCAGGAGAATCTTTACGCCAAAAGCCGGGGCGCGGTTGGGGCCGGAGCCAGGATCGTCTTTTGGTCCGAGGCCAACGCCGTGGTCTATCCGGAGGAACTGGAGGCGTTCTTGGGTCGGGCGCAACGCTTCGCCACGGAGCATGGGATCTACTTTGCACCGGCCTACATGGTCTTTCGGTATGGCGAGACCTTCTCGGATAACGTCGTAACGATGATCACCCCGTCTGGAGATATTGCTTACACGTACGAGAAGACGAAGTCCTGGTATCCGACCAATTCGGATGGGATCATCCGGGTTATCGATACACCCTATGGCCGGCTCTCCAGTGTCATCTGCTTTGACATGGATTTCCCCGCCTTCATTCACCAGGCGGCGGCGCAGGATGTGGACATTATGTTGGTGCCGGCGTTCGACTGGAAACAGATAAAGCCCTTCCACACCCAGGTCGGGTTGTTCCGGGCCGTGGAGGACGGTTTCTCGGTCATCCGGCAGGTAAATAAAGGCACCTCGATGGCCGTCGATTATCAGGGTCGATTGCTAGCATATCAAGATTTCTTCACCACGCCCGACCGGCTTATGCTGGTTGACGTGCCAACACAAGGCGTGAGGACGCTCTACGGGATGTTGGGTGACTGGTTTGTCTACGCCAGTGGAGTGGTGCTCGCCGGCCTGATTCTGGTCGGCCTCCTCAGGCGCCAGTGAACGGTGCAGCCAACAGCCCTATGGCAGCGCCTTGCCCGCTCTTACGCATCCAGCGACGCCAGGTGTTGCTTGTAGGCTGCAACCAGGTTTTTTTCGATCACCGCGTGGAGGGGGCTTTGTTGCGTGGGGTGTTTTTTGGATGCTGCGAATACCTTTGTGGCGCAGCGGCTGCACAGAAAGTAGCCGATCAGCACATGCCGCTTGCGGTAGATGTAGGCATTGAGCGATAGAGCATTTTCCCCTTTCACTTTGATGGCGTCAATGGGTTGGCCGCATCCGGGACAAAAGTCACTGCCGTAAAACCAATGTAATTTGATGGCGTTACCGAACTGGGCGTGGGCTTGAGCGAACAGTTTGGTCAGTAGTTCATTGGCATATTCATCGATATCCATGGCGAGATATTCCTCCGGCAGCGAATAATGTATGCCGACCATCATAACCGATGTGGAATCTGGCTGCAAGGAGATAGCAAGGATAAACATGGTGAGAATGAGCGTTCGATGGTATAATACAATGTCACTGCAAGTCAGCAACGACCCCGTATTTCTATTGACCTCAAGGAATCATTATGGCGGAAGACCGCGATCAAAGTTTTGACATAAACCCAATCGACGAACCAGATGGTGGGGACTACGGCGGCACGGGAGAAGTTCGACCGATTAACATCGAAGCGGAGATGCGCGAGGCGTATCTGGATTACGCCATGAGCGTGATTGTCTCCCGCGCTCTGCCCGATGCCCGCGATGGCCTCAAGCCCGTGCATCGCCGAATTCTCTATGTGATGCACGATATGGGCCTGCATCATAACCGACCCTATAAAAAAAGCGCCCGTATTGTGGGCGAGGTGCTGGGCAAGTACCACCCCCACGGCGATTCAGCCGTGTACGATGCCATGGTGCGCATGGCCCAGGAATTCAGCCTGCGCTATCCGTTGGTCGATGGCCAGGGTAACTTTGGTTCTGTCGATGGCGACAGTCCGGCAGCCATGCGCTACACCGAAGCCCGGCTGGCTCAGATCGCCAGCGAACTGCTGGAAGATATCGATAAGGATACCGTCAATTGGAGCTCGAATTTCGATGATTCGTTGCTGGAGCCGCGCGTGTTGCCCGCCCGCCTGCCCAATTTATTGCTGAATGGCGCCAGCGGTATTGCCGTAGGCATGGCCACCAACATCCCCCCCCACAATCTCAGCGAGATTGCCGACGCCATTGTCTATTTGATCGACCATTGGGATAACCCGGCCGACATCACGGTGGACGACTTGATGCAGTTTGTGAAAGGACCAGATTTCCCCACCGGCGGCATTATTTTGGGGCTGGATGGTATCAAGCAGGCCTATGGCACGGGTCGGGGACGGTTGATCGTGCGGGCCAGGACTGAGATCGAAGAGATGCGCCATGGCCGCTTCCGCATCATCGTCACAGAAATTCCCTACCAGTTGAATAAGACCTCGCTCATTGAGCGCATTGCCGATTTGGTGCGCAGAGGGCGACTGTCAGCCATCTCCGATCTGCGTGATGAATCGGACCGTACCGGTATGCGCATCGTGATCGAGCTCAAGCGGGGGGCAGTGCCCAAAAAAGAGCTGAACAAACTCTTCAAGTACACTCCCTTGCAGTCCTCGTTCAGCGTGGCCAATCTGGCGTTGGTGAACAGCCAGCCTCGCACCCTGAATCTAAAAACCGCCTTGCACGTGTATGTCGATCATCGCATAGAGGTGATCGCCAGGCGTACACGATGGGAGCTGGCGCAGGCTGAGCAACGCGCACACATCCTTGAGGGCTTGTTGATCGCCCTTCAGTTTTTGGATGAAGTGATCGCTACGATCCGCCAGAGCGAGACCGTAGACGCCGCCCGCAGCGCCTTGATCGAGCGTTTCGAACTCAGTGAAGCTCAGGCGCAGGCGATTTTGGACATGCAGTTGCGGCGCCTGGCCGCCCTGGAGCAACAAAAGATCGAGGAAGAATACAGCGCCCTGCAAGTGAAAATCGAGTACTTGCGTGATCTGCTGGCGCGTCCGAACAAGATCCTGGCGCTGGTGCGGCAGGATATTCTGAACCTGAAAGAGAAATATGCCGATGAACGGCGCACCACCATCAACCCGCATGGCGTGGGTGAGTTCAGCGAAGAAGACTTGGTGACGCAGCGGGGCGTGATCGTCACCCTCACGCAGGGCAATTACATCAAACGTACGGATGCTGCCGTCTTTCGGGCGCAGGGCCGTGGTGGCGTGGGCGTGCGTGGGATCGAGACAAAAGCCGAGGATGTGGTGGTGAGTTCGTTCTTTGCCCGCACCCTCGATCATGTCTTGTTCTTCACCAATACGGGCCGCGTGTATTCAGAACGGGCCTATAATCTGCCCGAGGGCAGCCGTACAGCCAAAGGCATGCATATTAACAATGTCCTCAATTTGCAGGCCAACGAGGTGGTCACGGCTGTGATCTCGGTGAAGGATTTCGTCCAGTCTGACTATATTGTGCTCAGCACTCGCCTGGGCAGAATCAAGCGCATGGCCTTGAGCGCGTTTGATTCCGTGCGCCCTTCCGGCATCATTGCCATCAATCTGGCCCCGAACGACGAACTGGTGCAGGCGCAGTTGACCACGGGGGATCAGGACATTGTGCTGGTGACACGCGGGGGAAAGGCGCTGCGCTTCCCCGAAAGCTCGTTGCGCACGATGGGTCGCACGGCGGCGGGCGTGATGGGCATTCGTCTGCTGGGCGATGATCGGGTGGCGGCGATGGAGACATTGCTGGGCGACGAGGAATTGCTCGTCGTGACAGAAAATGGCTGGGGCAAGCGCGTTACGCCGGACGATTTATCCCTGAAAGGCCGTTACACCCAGGGGGTGTGGATCACCGATCATCGCCGTCTGCATGAAACCGGCCCCGTGGTCGTGGTTCGTGCTGTTTTGCCCGATGATGATATCGCCTTTATGACGCTGAATGGTGTGGCCATGCGCACGAATGTGGCCGACATCAGCGTGCTGGGCCGTCACACGCGAGGGGTGCGCTGTGTGCGCCTGCAGGAAGGTGATATGCTGGTGGCGGCAGCGCGGGTTGTGCATGTCGCCGAGCCGGAAACCACGGCCCCCGATGCTGACGCCGAAGCGGATGGTGACGTGAATCCCACACCTGTCACCGAATAGTTCATCTCTTTCCCCCTCATCGAGTGCCCTATGACCCTCAGCCAGTTATTCAAACGCCAGCCCGGACTCCGTCTGGCTTTCTTGCCTGAGCTGGATGCTCGGGCTATTCTGGAAACTATTGTCGCCTTCGCCAACAGCGAGGGGGGACAGATCGTGGTCGGGGCCGATGCCAGTGGTCGGGCGCATGGGGGCCTGCAGATCGAGGATGCCGATGATGTCGTCAATCTGGCCCTGCGGGAAGCTCGCCCCCCCATCCGCATCAATATCAAGTCGTATGAATTGCCCCAGGGCACAATCCTGGTTTTTGACGTGCCCCGCAGCTCGGAGCTGCACACGCTGGCAGATGGCCGGGTGCTGGCACGTCGCGGGAGCGAGAATCAGCTTTTGACCGGTCCCGCCCTGACGATGGTTGCGGCCGGCCGCGCCACCGGCGCCTACGAGCTGGAGGAAGTCTCGGGATCGAGTCTGGATGATTTTGATCCGGAAGTGGTGGCTGAGTATGTGGAACATCGCAAACAACGCCAGCCCCGCGCTTTTGTGGGGTCTACCGAATCATTGTTGCGGCAGCTCGGCGCCCTGACCCAACAGGGCACGGCCACAGTGCAGGGCTTGCTGCTGTTCGGACGTGAGCCGCATCTCTTTTTGCCGCAATGCGGACTCACTTTTGTCAAGTTCGCCGGCAACGATCGCCGGGGTGAGACCGGCCGCATCGGCTATGGCCGCCGCGAGGATATTACCGGGCCTTTGGCGCGCATCATCGAGCGCACCTGGAAGGTGATCTGGGAGGAAATGGCCAAACAGGCGGTAGTACGGGGTCTGGCGCGGGAAGAGGAGACGGAGTATCCGGCTGTCTCGGTGCGCGAGGCGCTGGTGAATGCCGTGGCGCATCGCGATTATCGCATCGGTGGCCGCCGCATCGAGGTGCTGATGTTCAGTGATCGCATGGAGATTACATCGCCGGGTGGTCTGCCGGGTTATATCACCATCCAAAACATCGTGGACGAGCATTACAGCCGTAACCCACGCATTGTCAATGGTCTCATGCAGTGGGGGTATATCGAGGAGTTGGGCCTGGGGGTGGATAAGATGATCGAAGCGATGGTAGCCGAGGGACATCCTCCGCCCGAATTTCGAGCTGTCCCCCACGCGTTTACGGTTGTTTTGCGCAAGGGTCGTGAGGTGGGACAACCTGGTTTTCGGCCGCAATGGGAGGGGGTCATGAACCAGCGACAAATGCAGGCGCTGCAATTCATGCAGGAGAATGGCCGCATCACCAATCGCGATTATCGTCAGCTTTGCCCGCATGTCAGTGCCGAAACCCTGCGCCTGGACCTGGTGGACCTGATAGATCAGGGTCTATTGCTCAAGATCGGCGAGAAGCGCGGCACCTATTACGTGCTGAAGCGGCGGTAGCGCGGCTTAGATGTAGGGTTCGGCACAAGCTTTGCGAGATACCCTCTTTAGGGCTGCACCGCCAGGTCATCCCACGTGCGCAGAGGCAACAACACCCAGCCGTCGACGTCGCTTTGCGGCGTGACGATGGGCAATTCGTCGTGCGGCACCAGACGCATCACGGTATGGGTCGGTTCCGCGTCGGGCCACACCAGCGTTTGCCAGGTGACGAACAGGCCTGGCGACGGCCATTCGGTCGCCCGGAAGCGCATATCTTCGGAGGCCTGCACATATTGGTGGCCATCGGCAGCGGCCAAAGCGCTTTGAATCTGGTAGGCATGGCCAGGGAGCGCTTCGGGGGCAGTAGAGCGCCAGATCTGCATGATGATCCCTTCGCTGGTGCCGGCGGCCGGGGGGATGGCGATCTGGTCCACCAGACTCAGGCGATCACTGAACGGGACATCGTCAGACGGGCGAAGCTCGGTAGCAGCCGTGGCCACGAACGCGTCGCCCTTGCCCACGGGCTGCAATGTCAGCGATAGTTTTTGCACCAGCCAATCGGGTGGCAGCGCCGAATTCCCCACCAGGATGGTGGCCGAGGGCGGCGGCAGGGGCCAGGCATGGCGGGCATCGAACCAATGGAGCTGCGGGTCCACATGACTGAGGAATTCGGTGGTAGGGGTTTGCTCGTATAAAAACATGAAGGTGGGGTGTTTGTAGAGGTCTGAGGACAGGTAGATCTGGCCATCGGCAGGATGTGCCTGCAGCCAGCGCCAGGCGTCAACCATATCCTGCTCGAAGGCGTCGGCCGTGCGCGGATCGGGTCCCCAGACCTGGAAATAATCGTGATAGCTGGTCACTGCGGACACGCCGATGCCCAGCAGGGGCAGCAGGCAGGCGACGATGACGGCCAGGCGCGGCCAATTTTGTAGCCGCGGACGCAGGGCGTCGAGTATGGCCACAAGGCCGATGGCCGGGAAGAACATGATGCCCGGGAGCACGCCCAGCACGCGGGGTAGGGTGGGATAACGGTCCACGGCAATGAAAGACGGCGACGACATGATCAACAGCCAGAGCAGCAAGAAACCGTACAACGGATGTCGCCATTTTCTCAGGCTCACACCTAGCCCCACCAGCGCCAGCGCGGCAGTCAGGGGATCAAACACGGCCCGACCGGGCAAATTGTAAAAGCGGGCCATATCACCGTGGCCGGGCACGACGAATTGGGCCAAATTCGCCAGTGCGGCGGCGGCAACGGTGCTCACTGCCTGCCATGAGAGGCCCTGGCTAAAGACAGAAACCTCGCTGGCGCGCTGGCTGAAACTGCCGGGATGGTTGAGAAAATACATCCCCAGCGGGGCGAAGACGAGAGCCGCCGTGCCAAAGAGAATGGTGCCACCGATGCAGAAGTGCAACACACTGTTGATGCGTTCGCTGGGGCACAGGCCCAACAACGAAAAGAGCAACCATGCCCCCATAAACAAACCGATGAACAGGGGCACAAAGCGGCTGGCGGTGTAAAAATGGGCGCCCACGCCCATAAACAGGCCGCTGAGCGCAAACCAGCGCCAGTGGTGCAAGTTGAGCCCCCGCCACAGCGCTGCCGCTGTCAATGCCAGCAGGGTGGTGCTGAACACCCCGCGGATGCCAAAGCGCGAGAAATGCACGTGCCAGAAATTTGTGCTGAGATACAACGCGGCCAGGGCCGGGATCAGCCAGGCGCTGGGGATGTTGCCCAGCCAGCGGGAGGCGGAGGGCCCGGGCTGCGACTGACGATGCACAAACAGCTCGTATCCCAGCCACACCGTGGCCAGGGCCGTGATGACGCCGGCGATGGCCGAGGGCAGGCGCACGGCCAGCGGGGTCACGCCCAGCAGCCGGATGCTGAGGGCCACGATCCACATGTGCAGGCCCTCGCGTCCGAAGTTGGTGGGGAAGAAAATCTGGCCGCGGCCTGCGAGTACGTCGAGTGCGTCCAGGCCATCGGCAGCTTCGTCGCCAAACAGTCCCGGAGGCAGGGCGCCGATTTGCCAGAATCGGAAGAAAACGGCCACAATAAGGGCCAGGAGCAAAACGCTCCCCATCCATCGCCTAACAAGTTGAGTCTGACGTTCATGTTGCATGTCCCCATTCTAGCGAAACATGGCGTCAGAGTGAAATCTGGACCCCTTATGTCGAAAGCTCTGCAACGTTTTATAAAAATCGCCGTCAGCATAGGACTGATAGTATTCTTGCTGACGCGCATGAATGTCAGTGAAATCGGGCAGGAACTGGCGCAGGCCCAGCGTGGCTGGCTGCTACTCACCTTCCTGCTCTTCGCCCTCAGCATCGTGTTGCGCGCCGTGCGCTGGAAGGTGCTGTTGGACGCTTTGCAGATAAAGGTGCCGCTTTGGCTCCTGTCTTATTGGTATTTTGTGGGCGCATTTTTCAATACGCTTTTGCCCACGGGCTTTGGCGGCGATGTGGTGAAGACGCTGGCCCTGGCGCAGTATAGCCGCCGGGCATCGAGCGCCGCCGGCACGGTCATCCTGGATCGGTTTTTGGGGATCGTGGTGCTGCTGGCGATGGGCGTGGCCGCGATTCCTTTCAGCCGGGCCGACATTCATCCGCTGGTGAGCTGGTTTTTGATTGCTGTGTTCGTAGCTGCCGTGGGTGGATTTTGGCTACTGCGCCAAAAACCATGGATGCGATGGGGGCATCGCCTGTTAGTGCGCTGGCTGCCCCAACGTCTGCGCCAACGCTGGCAAGAGATGGACTCGTTGCGTCATTTTTACCACGCCCTGCAGGGCTACAATGCCCGCACATTGGCACGGGCGCTACTGGTTTCGCTGCTCTTCAACTGCCTTTGGGTCTTGATCAATATGGTGGCGGGGTGGGCGCTGGGCATTCGGGCCGGGCTGGCCGATTATCTGGTGTTTGTGCCGCTGGTTTCGCTGGCGCTGTTATTGCCCTCATTTGGCGGTATTGGTGTGCGCGAGTTAAGCTATGTGGGCCTGTTCACGCAGATCGGCACCCCGCGTGAATCGGCCTTTGCATTGTCGATTGTCATCTATGCCGCCACCGTCCTCAGTGGCTTGCTGGGTGGGGTGCTGTATCTTTTGCAGCACCTCTTTGATTTCGGCGCCGCGGCGCTCCCGCCTCCTCCCCCCAAAATCCAGGAAGGATAAGCCATGTCCCCAAACCCCGAAATATCCGTTGTCATTCCCCTTTATAACGAGGAAGAATCTATTACTGAACTCCATGGCCAGATTCGGGCGGCGCTGACTGCTTATGGCCAGCCGTACGAAGTGATTGTGGTGGATGACGGCAGCACTGATGGTAGCTTTGTGCGCTTGCAGGAGATCGTGGCCACTGACGAGCATTGGCGAGTGGTGCGGTTGCGCCGGAATTTTGGCCAAACCGCCGGCTTTGCCGCCGGCTTTGATCTGGCTCGGGGCGAGGTCATTATCACCCTGGATGCAGACCTGCAAAATGACCCCGCCGACATTCCCGTGTTGATGGCGAAGATGGGGGAGGGCTACGATATCGTCAGTGGCTGGCGCGTGGATCGCCAGGATACGTTTCTCAGCCGGCGCCTGCCTTCGCTGATTGCCAACTGGCTGATTTCGAAGACGACGGGCGTGTATTTACACGATTATGGCTGCTCGCTGAAGGCCTATCGGCGTGAGGTGGTGAAAAACCTGCGTCTGTATGGCGAGATGCATCGCTTCGTGCCGGCGGTGGCCAGTTGGATGGGTGTCACCATCGCCGAGGTGCCGGTGAACCATCGCCCCCGCACTCATGGCCAGTCGAAGTACGGCATCTCGCGCACGTTTCGCGTGCTGCTTGATTTGATGACGGTGTATTTTCTGCTCAGCTACAGCACCCGCCCTATCCAGGTATTCGGTGGCATCGGGCTGGTGTCGTCAGGGCTGGGGGTGGGGCTGGGAGCGTATTTGTCGTTTGTGAAGCTGATTTTGGGGCAGAATATCGGCAGCCGGCCGTTGCTTTTGCTGGCAGTGCTGCTGATTGTGGTGGGGGTGCAGATGATTGCCATGGGCCTGTTGGGCGAGATGATCGCCCGTACGTATTATGAAAGTCAGGATAAACCCATTTACTTTGTGCGTGAGATTGTACAGTCGGAAGAAGGCGAGGTGGGCTGAACCTGGCAAGCGTGACCATAAGGTGTATAATGATCTGGACTTTGGCGTTTAATTCGTACATTCACTACCGGACACTTTTCGCTATTGTCACCCTGAACGGGTCTGGCACGCAACTTACACGAGGGCAAGCTGCCAGTGAAGGGTATTGACCTGCAATGCTTGTTGAGATTCTTCACTGGTGTTGGCTGCTCGAATGTGTTTTGAGCGTTTGATCAGGCTCTCTCTGCTTTGTGAGGCCGACTGTAAGACCCGTTCAGAATGACTCGACAAAAGATGTTCGGTAATGAATTCGTATCAAAAAAAGCGTTGCTAAGCGTGAGTTTGATTTTCGCCGGACTCCAATAAGGATAATCGTTTTTGCACATAGCTGATGTAGGAGGTACATACATTTATGACGAACAAAATCGGTCACAAGACATTCAGGCTATTGTATTTCACTCCGGTCTTGATCTTTTTGTTACTGCTGAGCCTTGCTGTCGCCGGTCTGGCGCAGGGCGCCTCTCAGGCGTCTGGCCCTGTCTGCACCGTCGACGGCAGCGGCCATGGAGGGGACTACACGACTATCGGCGCTGCCGTGGCCGACGCTAACTGCCAGACGATCCATGTTGCCGCGGGTGTATACACCGAGAACATCACCATTGATCGGGATCTCGCATTGCAAGGCGCCGGTGCAGACAACACCGTTATTGATGGAAACGGCAGCGTCACCCGTCAGCGGGTAATCGCCATCGCTTTTGGCCAGAATGTCGACATATCCGGTGTAACCATCCAGAATGGATATGTTCTCTCAGGAGATAAGGGGGGAGGAGGTATCCGAAACAGGGGTTTTCTAACGCTTCGTAATGTCATTTTGACCCACAACACAGTAAGCGGCACCCTGTCTGGTGACATAGGCGGCGCTATCTCACCCGGTGGAAAAGGAGGCGGAAAATTGGTGCTGGAAAATTCCACCATCAGCCATAACACGGCTGAAAGAGGAGGAGGCATCTTTTTCAATTCCACCCTTCTCATAACAAACACGCTTATCTACAGCAACACAGCCAAGTCTGGCGGCGGGATAACCAATTATGGCTCGGCGACATTTGTCAACGTCACTTTCAGCGGTAACGAGGCCTCCAGTAACGGCGGAGCCCTGGTCAATCTTAAAGACAGTGACCTGATCAACTGCACTGTTACAGCCAACAACAGCGGTTATGGTATCAGGAACTCCGGGGCAATGACACTGACGAATACACTGTTGGCGAACAACGCCCCTGGCAACTGCTGGGGGACTATCAGCTCAGGTGGCACCAATCTGGACGACGATGGCACTTGCGGCTTGAATGCTCCTGGCGACATTACAAACATGCCGGCTCTCCTTGATCCACTCCGGGATAATGGCGGTATGTCTTGGACCCATGCCCTTGTACCTGGGAGTCCCGCTATCGATGCCGGTAGCGAGACCGCCTGTCCCCTCACCGATCAGCGTGGCTGGGCTCGCCCGATAGACGGGGATGGCGATGGGACTGCCATCTGTGACATCGGAGCCTACGAGCTCCTTCTCCGGTGGAACTTTCTGCCACTGGCGTTGCATAGCGGTGGCTAGCAGCCGTCTGCGTTCTGTTTCCCCCCGGCCTCTCTGCGACGAAAGTTGTTCTGTCCCCAAAAAAGACCCCCGAAGCAAAGCCCGGGGGTCTTGAGGTGGCACTAATCCGAAGGAGGATTCTACTATTGAATCTGTTCCATCTGATCGGCTAGATTGGCGTTGGCTTCTGTGGTGAGTTCGTCGAGGGTGGCTTGTACATCGGCGCCGTCGACAATGGCAGCCATGTTTTCGCGCACCATGTCACGCACGAAGTCGTAGCCCGGCACTGGCGGTTCGGTGACGCCATACTTCAGCATGTCCCATGCCGTCTTGTAGGCGGGATTGGCATCGAAGTAATCGGTCATGTCGGCCGCCACGCTGGCGCGCACGGGGAAGTAGTTGCTGACCTTGGCCCATTTGGCCTGCACTTCGGGGCTGGTGTAGTACTTGAGGAACAAC
>JAADGC010000017.1 GCA_013152585.1 Chloroflexota bacterium | reverse complement strand
GAGGGGCGCCTTTCTTTTTTGCACCGGCGGATTGCGAATCCGGCGCCCACGGCGCACCCACCGAATCACCCACCAAGATCACACCCCACCGCCCCACCCAAAACCCCTTCGTTCCATCCTCTTAATTCGTTGTCATATCTCAAGCATATGACAACGAATATTGGGATGAAACAAATCCCCGCCATCCCCTCCTTTGCACAACCTGGCTCACGTCTGCCCCCAATTTCAACCGCACCCCCAACTCCTACGCGGCCCCGCCATGCAGCGCCTCGGCTAATGCCTGGGCAAGTTCGTCGGGGTCGGGTGGTTTCGATAAGTAGGCACTCAGTCCCTGCGACTGGGCAATTTTAAGCTGTTCCTCCTCAGGATAACCGGTCAACAAGATCACCGGCATCTGCCAGCCCAGTTCTCTCAGCGCGTATAAGAGAGGAATCCCGCCCAGCCTGGGCATGACGACGTCGCTCATCACCAGGTCGATCTGCGCTCCTGTCTTTTCCAAAATCGCCAACGCCTCCTCGCCATCTGCCGCTTCCAATACCCGGTAGTTCAAGTGCTTCAGGAGTTGCACCATGGCCATGCGTACAGCCGCATCATCCTCGACGAGAAGAATTCTTTCTCCATGGCCCCACATCTCGGACGATTCCTTTAAAGAGGGCGGGGCTTCCACTTGTGTTTGCAGCGCCGGTAGATAGATGGTAAAAGTCGTGCCCTTTCCCACTTCCGAATCCACGTCAATGTGCCCTTCGTGTTGGTTCACAATGCCATATACCTGCGCCAATCCCAGGCCAGTGCCTTTGCCGGGCGCCTTGGTGGTGAAGAACGGCTCGAAAAGGTGTTCCATCACCTCAGGTGCGATACCCGTGCCCGTATCCGACACCGTCAGCTTGATCCATTCTCCAGTTTCCAACTCGGGGCCACGCGGTGACTTTTTGGGGCCGTAGGCGATGCGTTCTATGCTGATGCGCAAAAATCCGCCTTCAGGCATAGCGTCGCGGGCGTTGATCGCCAGATTGGTGAGCAGTTGTTGCATGCGGGTGGGGTCGGCTTCCACCCTATATTCCTCTTCTCCGTCGTAGGTGATCTCAATTTCGATACTCGATGGCAACGTGCGTTGCAGCATCTTGATCTGCTCCTTCAACAAAGGAATCAGATTGAGCGGTTGCACGTCCAATACCGCTTGCCGGCTGAAATCCAGGATCTGCTGAATCAAGCGGATGGCGTGCCAAGCCTGTTGATTCATGATCTCTATCCACTCCCGCTCGGGCTCCGGGATGCTCTTGCGGCGCGCTGCCAACTGGGCGTAGAGCACGATCACCGACATGATGTTGTTGAAGTCATGGGCAATGCCAGAGGCCAATTGGCCCACAGCCGCCAGGCGCTCCTGCTGATGAAGCTGTGCCTGCACCGCGCGTTGCTCGGTCACCTCATCGATGACCAGAACCCAATGCTCCGCTTTGGCGTCTCTGTACAAGGGACGCGCCACGACTTCGAAGATACGATCGTTGAGCTTTACTTCATGCCAACGATCCCTGGATGGTGAGGTGAGCAGTTCGTCGAGGGGGCGATCACCTAAGTGGGTGATGACATCGCCCACTCCATTGCCGGCCAGTGCCCGTAAAAATTTTTCCGCCACAGGATTGGCCATGACCACGCACCCCCGATCATCTACCACCAGAATGCCCGCCGGCATTGCATCCATAATTTCGCTCAGTTGCAGTTCTTGTGCCCGGATGCGTTCCTGCAACTGACGCTGTTTCTCCTGCCGTTCCTTGCGTTCGGTAATATCATTGATGATGGCGACCCCAATTCGCCCTTCTTTATACGGGATGACGCCAATGCTCACCTCGATAGGAAAAATGGTGCCATCTTTACGCCTTCCCTCGAAGACTTCCTTGTTTTCTCTTTCTTCCATCCGCCGTGATGCCCGCCGGGATTGCATAAAATGGTTCACCTGCTGTCGATGGGCATCAATAGCCGTTGGAGGGAGGAGTATGTCCAGTGGTTTCCCAAAGACTTCCTCGGCACTGTAGCCAAAACTATGTCCGGCACTGCGGTTGAAGAGGATAATCCGTTGTTCGTCATCTACCACAATAATTGCATTGGGGGCAAGTTCGAGAATCGTAGAAAGCAGGAACTCATCACTCATCGTTATTCTCCTTAGGCAATCACAAAACGAATGTGATTATTCAGGTGCGTCCGCAATTTGCCAGATGGCTTGAAGGGCAAAAATGATAAAAAATGAGTCAGGTTTTTGCATGCGGATAAACACAGGTACATCGGAACACTCCTTGACCGTATGGGGTCGGTCATTCAGCATTTATTCGCTTTTTCCGCCTTCATCCACACTCTTGGCGGTTTGAAGAGAATATCTGATCCCTCTTTGGCAATGGAACATCCATATGTTCTCTTCTCCATTTTGTAAGTCCTCCGTTTACTCAGCCAATTCTGTCGATAACTCAGGACTTAATTTTATCATCGTTCTGGAGTAGCGTCAAAAAGCAAATATTCTCCGAGTGTGTCCCAGGAATTTGGGCGTAAGGTTGGAGGTGGCCTGCGGCGCATCACGGATGCGCCGAGCGCTTCCTTTTTTCGTGTGTTGGACGCACCCATATTCTCTTCACCATACCATTATATCACGGGCGCCCGTCGCTCGCCCGCCATCATCAACCCCAGCTCCTGCACCGTCACCTCATCATTGTCGACAATCCCCATGATCTCGCCATTGAACAAGACGATGATACGGTCGGACAGCGCTTTGATCTCATCCAGGTCTTCGGAAATAAGCAACGTCGCCAGGCCCTGGCCGCGCTGCTCCAGCAACTGGGCATGGATATACTCGGTGGCGCCGATGTCCACCCCGCGCGTGGGCTGAGCGGCGATGAGCAAACGCGGACGCCGGGCCAGCTCGCGGGCCAGGATCAATTTTTGAATATTGCCGCCGGAAAGGTTTTTGACAGGCGTTTCCCGGCTGGGCGTCTTCACATTGAAATCGCTGATCAGCTTTTGGGCGTGCTCGGCGATATATCGAAAGTTGAGAAAGATGCCGCGGCTAAAGGGCGGGTGAATATAATCTTGCAGGATCATATTCTCGGCCACGGAAAAATCTTTGATCACACCATCGTGCATGCGCTCTTCAGGGATGTAGGAAAGACCGGCCTTGAACATGGCGGCCGGCGACAGATTGGTCAGCTCTCGCCCCTCCAGATAGAGTTGGCCGCTCTGCACCCGCTGCAGGCCGGCAATGCACTCGGCCAGAGGCTTCTGGCCATTGCCGGATACGCCCGCCACACCCACGATCTCGCCGCTGCGCACCTCGAAACTGACCTCTTTGAGAATGGGATGATTATCCTCGTTGACGGCGTTGACATGGTGCAAGCGCAGACGTGCCTCGCCCACCTCGACCGGGGGCCGGTAGCGCTCGAGCGACACCTCTCGCCCCACCATCATATTGGCCAACTCCTTCTTCGTTACCTCCGAGGTCAGGCGCGTGCCAACCACGCGGCCATCGCGCAACACCGTTACCCGATCGGTGAGGGCGAAGATCTCGTCCAGCTTGTGCGAGATGAAGATGAGCGCATGCCCCTCGGCCGCCATCTGCCGGAAAATCACAAACACATCCTCCACCTCCTGTGGAGTCAGCACCGCCGTGGGCTCATCGAGGATGAGCAAAGCGGCCCCACGATACAGCGCCTTGATGATCTCCACGCGCTGGCGCTCGCCCACGGCCAGCTTGCTGATCACCGCCTGCGGATCCACCTGGAGGCCGTATTTAGCCGAGAGCTCGCGGATGCGCGCGGAGACCACATCCAAATCCAGGCGGGGCTCGCGCGTCGATCTGAGCCCCAAGGCCACGTTTTCGGCCACGGTGATGTTCTGCACCAACATGAAATGCTGATGAATCATGCTGATGCCGTAATCGATGGAATCGGTGGGGGAATGAACCTCGATGGGTTTGCCATCGAGCAGGACCTGCCCCTCATCGGGCTGGTAGAGGCCGTAGAGAACTTTCATCAGGGTGCTTTTGCCGGCGCCATTTTCGCCCAAGAGGGCGTGGATTTCGCCGGCGCCCACATCAAAATCGATGCGGTCATTGGCGAGGACGCCGGGGAAGCGCTTGACGATCCCCTGCATCTGTACACGCTCGATGCGGGGTAGGCCGGAGGGAAGCAGGTGTTGTTCGGTCATCATGATTTCGGTGGGGTGTGGTACGCGGGAACACGCGCACCACACCCGGAGAATGAGTTTTAGCGGGGTTCGACCACGATCTCGATGCTGCCGTCGATGATGCCTTGCTCGGCTGCTTTGGCCGCGGCCACGGCGTCGGCCGGCAGATTATCGTTGTAGATCATGGTCTGGCCGCCATTGGCCAGCGTCAGTTGCAGAACCTTGCCGCCATATTCGCCTGCCTGTTGCGAGCGGATCATGGTCAGCAGAGTGGGGCGCCAGTCATACAGGTCGGTGGCCACGACGCTGTCCGGGGCCAGGGGGCTTTGGTCAGCCTGAATGCCCAGCCAGGGCACGCCCTTTTCCTTGGCGACGCCAATCGCACCCACCACTTGCTGGGCCGAGCCCGTAAGCACATCGGCACCGGCATTGATGTGGGTCGTGGCGGCTTCCGCGGCCAGGGCCGTATCGCCAAACGAGCCCGTGAAGGAGATGTTCACTTTGATGTCGGGGTTCACCGCATGCACACCGGCCACGAAGCCATCCACGTGCAGCTTGGCATCACCGGCATCCACGGGTCCCACCACACCGATCACGCCCGATTTGGTGAGCTGGGCGGCCAACACGCCCGATACATAGCCACCTTGATCGGCGCGGGGCTCGTAGGCAAAGACATTGCTCACGCCTTCGGCCTCACCGGTATCGGTGCTCGTGCCCCAGGCGAAGCTGGTCTCGGGGAAATCAGGGGCGATTTCGAACAGCGAGGTACCATACTGGGCACCGTGGGCGATCACCAGATTGTAGCCGTCGGCGGCATAGTCGCGAACGGCCGAGGCGGCGTCGGTGACATTCCACATGTTCTCGGTGTAGGCCAGATCGATCACATCCTCGCCGTAATGCTTTTGCAGATCGACGAGTGAGTCATAGATCGATTGGCTCCAGGCCAGGTCGGTGATGGTGCTGGGCAACACCAAAGCGATGCGCACAGGCTGAATTTCGGGATATTCGAAGACCCCTTTCGCGGCCGGGGCAGCTTCGCCAGAAATGATGGCCATCACGTCGATGGTTCCGTCGATGATCTGCTCCTCCGCGACTCTGGCTGCGGCCACGGCAGCAGCATTGAGACCATCCGCGAACACCATTTGCAGGCCGCCATTGGCCAGCGTCAGCGAGTAGACGGTGCCACCGAATTCACCGGCCGCGTGCTTGGCCAACATGTCCTTGATCGTGGGAACCCAGTCATACACCTGCGAGGCCACGGCGATGTCTGGGGCCAGGGAGCTCTGGTCGGACTGAGTGCCCATCCATAGCACGCCCTTTTCTTTGGCCACGCCAATCGCACCCACCACCTGCTGGGCCGAACCGGTGAGCACGTCGGCTCCGGCCTGGATGTGGGTGTTGGCGGCTTCGGCGGCCAGGGCGGTATCGCCGAACGAGCCGGTGTAGGAGACGTTGACTTTGACATTGGGATCGGCGTACTCGGCGCCAGCCACAAAACCATCGATGTAAAGTTTGGCATCACCCGCTTCGACCGGGCCCACCACGCCCAACACGCCCGACCGACTGAGCCTGGCCGCCAACACGCCGTTGACAAAGCCGCCCTGCTCAGCCCGGGCTTCGTAAGCAAAGACATTGTCGATGCCCTGATCCTTGCCCGTATCCACAGCCGTGCCCCAGGCAAAGCTGGTGTCGGGGAAGTCAGGTGCGATCTCGAAGAGGGAGGTGCCGTACTGGGTGCCATGGGCAATCACCAGACCATAGCCATCCGCAGCGTAATCACGGATGGCCGAAGCGGCGTCGGTGACATTCCACATATTCTCGGTGTAGGCGATCTCCATGGCGCCTTCGCCTCCCATGTCCTGCTGCACTCTCACCAGGGCATCATAAATGGCCTGACTCCAGGCCATATCGGTGATGGTGCTGGGCATGACAACGGCAACGCGTACCGTTTCGGCAGGGGCGGGGGCGCTGGGGGCTACGGTGGCGGCCGGGACCGCAGTTGCCTGTTCGGGCGCAGTGCCAGGCTCGGCCGGCGTCGACTTCTGGCCACCGCAAGCGGCCAGCAACAGCGTCAGAATCAGAGTGACTACCAATATCCATGATTTTTTCTGCATGAGACTTCTCCAGGAAAACAGATGAGAGTGGGTGAATAAAACGGTATCAAAACACTCCTGTCAGGCACAGGCAGGAGAGGATTGTGTTGAATGTTTGTCTGAACCGACGGCAGGTGGTCACGGCAATTTCGCTGCTGGCAGGACTTCCGACCACCTCACGCAGCTCAAGACAGGGAACTCATTTGGGCACGATTCCTTAGCTTTCGCCACGAGAAAAAGGCTTGGTGAGGGCGGCCGGTTGTAACTGCCGCCGGAAGGGCAAGGCCAGGGCCAAAATCGTCAGCACATACGGCATCATCACGGCCACATCCGAGGGGATGTTCAAATTCAGCACCTGTACCCACAATTGCAGGGCGTTCACAACGCTGAACAAGAGAGCGCCGACCAACACACCGTAAGGACGCCAACTGCCAAAATAAACCAGGGCCACGGCGATAAATCCCATGCCGTTGGTCATGTTTTCCTGGTAGATGTTGAGCAGCGAGATCGAGAGCGAAGCCCCGGCAATGCCGGCCAGCGCCGCGCCCAGGGTGACGGCAGCGTAGCGTACCCCGGCCACGTTCACCCCCAATGAGTCGGCGGCCTCGGGATTCTGACCGACGGAACGAATCTTCAACCCCCAGGTGGTCTTGTTGAGCACCCAGGCCGCCAAGGGCACCAGCAAAAAGGCGCCATAAGTCAGCAAACTGTGGCTGAAGAAAATATCGCCCAGTACGGGGACGTCGGCCAGACAAAAACTGTCGGTGACGCAAAAACGCAGTTCCGAAAAGCCCTGCACCCCTTCTACGGTGCCCAACATCGACTTGAAAAGCAGATTCGACATGCCCAGCCCGAACATGTACAGGCCAATGCCGCTGATCCCTTGTTCGGCCTGAAAGGTGATGCTGACCACCGACATGATCAACCCCATCAGCACCCCCGCCCCGGCCGCCGCCGCCAGCCCCAACCACAGGTTGCCGGTGCGAAACACGGTCAAGAAGCCGAAGAAAGCGCCCATCAACATGATGCCTTCGACGCCGAGATTGAGGACGCCGGAGCGCTGAGCGAATGTTTCGCCGACGGCCGCGTAGAGATAGGGCGTGGCCAGGCGAATGCCGGAATGGATGATGCCGAGTAAAATCGCGGCCAGGGTTAATTCATGGGTCATGCGTTCGCCTCCGGTGGAGAAAGAGGAGGGGTGGGGCCGGGTACAGCGCCTTCGCCAGGGCTCTCCTCCACGGAAACGCGGCGATTCTGGCGCTTGCGCACGAAATAATCGGTGCTGACCACGAACAGGACCACAAGCCCCAAGATCGCCACGGTCAACACCTGAGGGATCTGCATCGCCCGCTGCATCTTGTCGCCACCCACGAGCAGGCCACCAAATAAGATCGAAGAGGGGATGATGCCCAGGGGATGGAGCTTGCCAAACAGGGCGGCGACAATGCCCGAAAAACCGAATCCAGCAGAAACAGAGGTGGGCTCGAACATACGGTGATGAAGCCCCAATATCTCCACAGCCCCGGCCAGTCCCGCAAAAGCCCCACTCAGCGTCATCGACAACACCATCGTGCTCTTGACATTCATGCCGGCGTAGCGCGAGGCGTGCGGGTTCAGGCCCACGGCGCGGATGCGGTAGCCAATGGTCGTCCGCCATAAAAGGATGTAGACGAGGATCGATACGATCACGGCCAGGATGAAGCCGCTATGCAGGCGCGTCGGCTCCACCAGCACGCCATACACATCGGCGGCATAGCCATGCAGGCCCAAATCCTGGGCCTTCCCCGGAAGCCCCAACATCTTTGCCAGATCGGTGAAACGGGGCATGTCCATCGATTTAGGCAAGCGGGCCGAATGCGGGATGTTGGTGCCTGCCGCCAACTCGGCGGGATCGATCATGGGGCCCCGCAACAGATAAAATCCCACTTGAATGGCGATCTGATTCATCATGATCGTACTCAAAATTTCATTCACCCCCAACTGCGCCTTCAACACCCCGGGGATGGCGCCCCAAATCGCGCCCATCAACATCCCCGCCAACAAGCCCAATAGGATCGCAATCGCACCCGGAAAATGGGCGCCGAACTGAACCCCGAAATAGGTCGTCAGCAAAGCCCCCACAATCAACTGCCCCTCTGCCCCGATATTAATCACGCCTCCGCGAAAAGCGATGGCAATCCCCAATCCCACCAGCATCAGGGGAACCGACTTGACCAGCGTATCGGCCAGGCCATTCTTATTGCCAAAGGCGCCGCCAAACATCGCCCGATAGGCTTCCAGCGGATTCGCCCCTTGTAGTAATAAAATCCCCGCGCCCACAACCAAGGCTGCGATCACGGCCACCACAGGCAGTAAAGCATCCCACAATCGATCTGATACAAAGCGTTTACGACGAAATCGTGACACAATCCTCCTCGTTTGGTGTTGGTGCCAGCCACAGCTTGGGTAGGGTACTTGAGCGTAAGGTGCCCTACGCGTAAAAGTGCGGCCATTATAGCTCAGATCGGAACTGTGCCCAAATCGGTTGTGGCAGCCGGGTGTGTCCCAGGAATTTGGGCGTAAGGTTGGAGGTGGCGCTGCGGCGCATCCGTGATGCGCCGAGCGCTTCATTTTCATTCTGGACAGGCTCTGAGAATCCACTTGCCCCCGCTTGGCTCCTGCGCTACACTACCTCATATCGCACAAGCGCCGAGGGGAAAAGAGCGTCTTGGCGGCTTTGCGAGAGATCTGCCTTTTTGCCATTGTCCGAACTTTCCCGCGCTCAGTCATTCGCTTATGACCATGCAACGCCTGTTCCTGCCCACCCTCGTCCTGCTCCTTTTGCTGGCCCTGCTGCTCGGCCCGGCGACGCTGGCCTCCGGCCCGGCCGCTGGCGCCGCGCCCGCATCCAGTCCCACGGCCACGCCCACGCGTACACCCTCACCCACGCGCACACCTACGCCTTCGCGCACACCTACGCCTTCGCGCACGCCTACGCCTTCGCGCACGCCAACACCCACCCCACCGCCGCCACCGCAACTCCTCGGCCCGGCCGACGACAGCACCACCACAGGCCTCAGCGATCCTCCCACAGGCGTACCGGGTTTCAGTTGGCAAGCCCAAACCGGCGTCGACAAATACCACATTCAGATTTCCTCGTCCGCGGCTTTTTCCGCCCTCTTCGACGAACATGACACCGTGGCCACCCGCTACACGCCCGAAAAAGCGATGGCCGACGGCGACTGGTATTGGCGCCTGCGCGCCCACGGGGATGGCGGCTGGGGCGCTTACAGCTCCCCCTTCTATTTTCGCAAAAACTGGAGCGCCGATGGCGCATTGGCGCCTGACCCCATTGCACCCGCGGCCGACGCCAGCCTCAAAGACTTTGGCGAAGGCTTTCGCTGGCAGCCCGTGCCCGGCGCCGCCACCTATCTCTTCCAGATCGACGACGATCCTGCGTTTGGTTCCATCAACTACGACGAGACCACCCTCGCCCCGGCCCACAGCCCCCGCCAGCGCCTGGGCAACAGCACCTACTACTGGCGCGTCATTCCCATCGACTATCGCGACGACTACGGCGCCCCGGGGCCGGTCAGCCGTTTCGAAATGGCCTGGAACGACGCCCCCCAGCTTCTGGGCCCTGACGATCAGCTCATCACCTCCTTCCTGCCCACCTTCCGTTGGACAGCCATCCTCGGCGCCGCCAAATACGAGCTCGATCTCAGCACCTCGCCCAACTTCATCGACTTCGATACCTACCGCACCCGCAACACCACCTACACCCCGGCCGATACCCTGACCAACGATGCCGAATACTACTGGCGGGTGCGGGCCATCGACGCCAATGGCAACAGCGGCACCAACAGCCATGTGCGCAGCTTTCGCATGGCCTGGGGCTTTAGCCCCACCTTGCTTTCGCCGCCCGACAACCACATCAGCATCAGCAACCCCCTCTTCATGTGGACCCCTGTGCCCGGCGCCGCTCAATACGAACTGTGGATTGACGAATCCAACTCCTTTGCCATCCCGATCAAAATCACCATCAAAACCCACTCCACCCTGGCCAGCGTCACCAACTGGGGCACCTTCGCCTATCCCGGCGCACTTTACTGGCGCGTACGCGCCCACGATGCCGGAGGCAATCTCGGCCCCTGGAGCACCACCTACTCCTTCCGCCTCAACCCCGTCACCGGCGCCTCCCCGGTCTATCCCCACCCCTATTACCAGCCCGACGACACCCTCACCCCCGTCCACGACGATCCCCGCGCCCCCTTCCCCCTCTTCCTCTGGGATCTGGCCCTCGACACCAGCGCCCCCGAACCACCCTACACCGCTGCCGATCATTATCGGCTGGAAGTTGACGACGACCCCACCTTCCGCTCCCTCAATTTCAGCGTTGAGACAGCCGCCCTGGGTGCCGCCCCCACCGCCAGCCAGCCCTTCACCGACCTGCAATCCGACCGCACCTATTTCTGGCGCCTGCGTGCCTATCAGGGCAACGAGCCCCTGGGCACGCCCATGCTCTGGCAGACCCGCTTCGACCTTGCCGCCCTCAGCGCCTACACCACCACAACCATCACCCCCTGGGGCCCACCCGATGGCTTCCAGGCCATGGAATACCCCCCGCCGCTGAGCTGGGCGCCCGTGGCCCATGCCACACAATACCAGGTGCAAATCGCCGACGAACCGACCTTCACCCATCTGGTCGATGAAGCCATGCCCCTGTTCCCCGCCTACGTGCCCGGCCAGCAAGACCAGACCCTCTGGCCCAACCGCACCTACTTCTGGCGCCTGCGCCTGCCACCAGACGGCGACTGGGGCCCGGTACGCAGCTTCCATCTCAACCACCGTTTGCAGATCGGTAATCCCAACGACTACAGACTGACATTGCCCATTCGCAGCTCCCCCCTCAACATCATCGCCACCGATGCCAATGACCACCTTGGCGGTGGTGAACTCACGCAACTGGCCGTGGCCCTTGACCGCTATCTGGATCCCACTGCCCTCAACTGGTATCTCGAAACCGACTTCTCGGCTTTTTCCGCTGCTGCCACGCAGGTCTTCCTGATCGATATCGACCAACTGCCCGACTCCGGCGCCACGTCCGACCCCTACGGCAATGGCTGGCCCGGCTTCGACAACGCCGCCCATCGCCCCGATACCCTGCTGGAAATCAACCTCGACGCCACCACCGTTACCGGCGCCTTCCTTTGGCGCTGGCAAAACAACGCCTGGCAACCACCCCAAAGCCTCCCCGATATCGGTGGCTCAGTTACCACCACCGCCGCACTCACCATCCAATTACCTTTTACCGCCCTGGGCACCGGTAACACCGACTGGCCGGGCAGCATTGGCGTCCTGGCCTACACCCTCGACGCCAATGGCGCCCTTGTCGATACCATCCCCGATGATGGCATCACCGGTGCCGACTATGCCCAAGTCGCCGATCTGGTCGTCCCCATCTTCCCCTTCGACACCGATGCCGCCAATCCTGCCACCTTTTACACCACCCCCGAACTGCGCTGGCAACTGCCCACCTGGACCTCGGTCGATGGCTACACCGTTGACATCGCCACCGATGCCGCGTTCACCAAAATTGTCGAGAGCTGGAGTACAACCGAAAGGACCGTGCCTGCCACCACCACCTACGCCTGGCTGAGCACAGCCTACGTCCCCAACCACATCTTGCCCGATAACGAAAGCTATTACTGGCGGGTGCGTCTGCGCCACGAAAAATATCTCAACAGCGCCAGCTACTTCGACTACGGCCCCTACAGCCAACCCATACGCTTCCGCCTCAGCAGTCATGTCCCCACCAACCTGGGCATCGCCCCCACCTCACCCACTCCCAGCACCCCTACCCTCTTCTGGGATCGGGTCGATGGTGTGGGCTCCTATCGCCTGCAGATCGATGGTGACATCAACTTCTCCTCACCGTCATTGAACAAAGTGGTCGATAGTATCACCTTCACACCCGACGACCAATTCAGCAGCACAGCCGTCGTCGATGGCACCTGGCACTGGCGGGTGGCCGTCGTGCGCGATCAGATCCTGGGACGCTGGTCCCCCACCCAAAGCTTCGTGCGCCAGACCCCGCGACCGGTGCCCCTGGCGCCCGAGTACGACGCCCAGGTCACCGGCATCCCCACCTTCCAGTGGCAGCCCCTCCTGCAGCCAGCGGTCCAGCCTGTGCTCTCGGCCCCCCGCTATCGCCTGGAATTCGACACCGACGCCAACTTTGGCTCACCGACAGAAGTCGATGTCGACGGCACCTCCTACACCCCCCGCTACAACATCACCTTCCCCGATGGCACCTGGTACTGGCGGGTAGCCATGATCACCGGCAACAATCGCCTGGGGCCCTTCAGCGCCACCCAACGCTTCCAAAAAACCTATCCCGTGCCCGATCTCCTCATCCCCTCCGGCAGCTCCTTCGCCGCCAACCCCACCTTCCGCTGGCAACCGGTGGCCGGTGCTGCCTATTATGAACTGCAATACGACGACAACGAATTCTTTGACAGCCCCGTGGAACGGGTGAAAACCGATAACAGCAGCTACACCCCCACACGCAAACTTACCCCCAACATCATTTACTGGCGGGTGCACATGGTTGACGCCCGACGCCAGACCGGCCCCTATGCCCAAAGCTATTTGCAGTTCGGCTACCGCACCTTCACGCCGTTGCTCCTACGCGGACCATAACGCCACGCACGTCGACGCTTTTTATTCGGGCAATAGACGATGGCCGTTTCCCTGGCCGACTCAAGTCGGGCTCTTTAGGCCTTCGGCCAGAGGACGGCCTTCGCCGTCCGATCTTGTTGACAGCGAGGGCCTGTCTCAGAGACATTTGTCCCCAAAGGCCTGTCCTGAGTGAAGCGAAGGAGCTACAGGCGGCGGAACGCCCCCGAGCCCCGAATTGATTCGGCGGGTGCGTGGTGGGTGCCGCGCACGGTGCCGCATCTAAACTCGTCACGTCCAATGCCGTCGTGCACGGTGCCGCGCCTAACCCCGCCGCCGCGCACAACCCTACAGACTCCTCACCAACTCCGCCAACAACGCCCGCGTCAGCTCCTTGGTGTCCCATTCCAGGGCCTCGGCGCCGATGGGCAGCGGCCCCACGCAGGCGGGGCAGCCACGTTCACAGGCGCAGTTTTGCACCATCTGATAGGCTGCCCGCAACAAGACGGGTTGCAGCTCGTACAGGCGCTCGGCCAGGCCGATGCCCGCGGGCACACGATCATACAACAGGATGGTGGGGAGATGTGTATGTGCGGCCTGAGCATCGGCGTATGAGCCCAGATCGGACGGATCGCACATGAGGTGCAGCGGCGCCAGATGTTCCAGCACGTAGGCCAGCCCCGCCAGCCCCGAGCGTAGCCGCACCCCGCGCTCGATGCGCTGATGGCATGTGCGGCATAACGTGCGCAGATTCGCCAGTTGATTCGCCGCCAGATAGGCCTCGTTTTGACCGGGCACATGGCCAAAACTGCGGAAAGGGCGGATGTGGTGCACATCGTGCTGGCGATGCGGCGATTCGGGACGACCGCATTGCGTGCAGCGATTGCCATCACGCACCCGGGCCCGATTTCGCTGCTGGGGCCAGTTGGGGCCATAGTCATTGGCATCGCTCTGCCATAGGCCCAACTCCCGTAAACGCCCCACCAGCGTCTCCTCCACTGCCAGCCAATAGGCGCCGGTCTGCAACACACTCTCCGGCAGATCGATCTCGCCATAGCCCAGGGTTTCGTGTGTCCAGCGCTTCACGCGGCGATAGCCCGTGGCTTGACTGCGCACTTCCACCTCGCCGTAGCCCTTCAGCAGCTCACCCTCCTGCTCCTGCTGCTGGATCTCCAGTACCTCGATTTCGGTATCACTGAGCGCCTCGGTGTAATAATCCACCTCGGTGGCCTGCACATACGCATGGCCGCTATCCCAATCCAACGTTTTCACCACATAAGTGGCGCCTTCGTGCAGATACACGGCGCCTTCGTACAGCAAGATAGGCGCGGCTTCCCGCTCCAGCTCGCCGATGATGCGCACC
This sequence comes from Chloroflexota bacterium, assembly GCA_013152585.1. Classification (GTDB taxonomy): domain Bacteria; phylum Chloroflexota; class Anaerolineae; order J102; family J102; genus JAADGC01. Next base: position 1,964 of record JAADGC010000017.1, on the reverse strand, counting down.
GCTTCGTCGCCGGCCGCTGACTGGGCCATGATCACGACGGGATCCGGCGCCGCCGTGCGCAGGCTGATCTCCTGAGCCGGATAAGCGCTCTGCATCCAGTACCAGCGATCACCGGCCTGCTGTAATTCGCCCTCCTCGGCCAGCATTTGCAGCAGCGCCTCGGTGAACGCCACCCGGCCGAAAAGCTCACCCTGGCGGAAGGGCAGCTCGAAGGCCGCACAGCGCAGGTGCTGGGTGAGAATGACGAGATTGTCGGGGTTGATGAGGGCATTTTCGGGCGTGCGGGCAAAGAAATAATCGGGATGCTGCATCAGGTATTGGTCCAGAGCGCCGGGTCCGGCAATCAGCACGGCCAAAGCGGCCTTCTGTCGGCGGCCGGCGCGGCCGGCCTGCTGCCAGGCGCTGGCAATGCTGCCGGGAAATCCCACCAGCACCGCGGCTTCGAGTTGACCGATATCAATGCCCAACTCGAGCGCATTGGTTGACACCACGCCTCGCACGGCCCCCGAGCGCAAGCCCGCCTCGATCTCTCGGCGTTCGGCCGGCAGATAGCCCCCACGATAGCCGCGAATGGCGGCAGCATCGCCCCCGCGGTTACGAGTCGCATCCCGCAAGTAACCGAGCAGCACCTCGGTGCGCAGCCGCGAGCGGGCGAAAAAGATGGATTGCACGCCCTGGCTCAGCAATTCACTGCCCAGGCGCTGTGCTTCCAGCAGGCCACTGCGCCGCAATCCCAGTTCGGGGTTGATCAGCGGCGGATTGTAGAACAGGAAATGCTTTTCGCCGCGGGGGGCGCCGTTGTCATCCACCAGCTCCACCGGGGCCTCGATCAGGCGCCGGGCATGCGCCGCCGGGTTGGCGATGGTGGCCGAGGTGAGGATGAAGTTGGGATCGCTGCCATAAAAGCGGCAAATGCGCCGCAGCCGCCGCAAAACATTGGCCATGTGCGAGCCAAATACCCCGCGATAGGTGTGCATCTCGTCGATGACCACGGTGCGCAGGCCCTGAAAAAAGGCTGCCCACTGGGTGTGATGCGGCAAAATGCCGGTGTGCAGCATGTCGGGATTGCTCAGCAGCAATTGCGCCCCTTCGCGGATGCGTTTGCGATGCCCGCGGGGTGTGTCACCGTCGTAGGTGGCGGCCTGGACGCTGGCCTGCAATCCGTCGAGCAACGATGTCAGCTCGACGCGCTGATCCTGGGCCAGGGCTTTGGTGGGGAACAGGTACAAGGCGCGGGCATCAGGATCGTTGAGCAGTTCGTGCAGCACCGGCAGGTTGTAGCACAGGGTCTTGCCCGACGCTGTGGGCGTGACCACGACCACATTTTGATGGGCGAGGGCAGCGTCGATGGCCTGGGCCTGGTGGGTGTAGGGCAGGTGGATGCCGCGAGCCTGCATCACCAGGGGCAGGCGAGCATCCAGCCCTGCCGGCCACGGGGTGTAGCGGGGTTGGGCGGGGATACGCTGCCAATGGCAAATGCCGCCGCGGAATTGGGGCTCAAGTTGGAGGGTCTGTATCAGGGCGTCGAGGGACATGAGGGGGCAGCGGATAGTGGTGAAAAATAAGGCGGAACGGGATGGGCAAGAAGGGGAAAAAGGGGTGGGGGCTGGAACAACATCATCTTTTCAACTCCCAGGAACACACCCTCATGTTTTACCTTGATTGACAGGGTGTGGGAATGCACTTAAAATACACATAGCGCTCAGTATAGGCCATTAGATTGCACTTGTGCAACAGAAACTACTCATATCGTAATGGTCAGGCGTAAGGGTACTCCTTCGACCGCCACCCACTCAGCTTCGTTTCGGCAACGATGTGGAGTTACATCGCCCACGGTATTAGGTCTTAGTGCAGGAGGTTACCTTGCCCGAAATCCCGTTTTTTTGGCCTAATCATCCGCATGTTTGCCGAACCCGACACGCCCCATCACCATCCGCATTTTCATGTTTATTATCAAAACCACG
>JAADGC010000206.1:3481-5070 GCA_013152585.1 Chloroflexota bacterium | reverse complement strand
TGAGCGCAGGCGCAGGGGGTGTGGTGTCGCCCTCGACTTCGTTCTCTCCCTCGGGCGCGGAGAAGTCTGTGCCCACCTCGCCTACGGTGGGTTCGATGACACCGGCGGATTGGTCGGGAGCGGTGGCGAAGTCATCGTCCGCAGCGGCAAAAGTGGCGTCGACTGGCCCGACGGCGATGGTTTCCGGCGTGGAGCCGGTATCCGGATCGTGGATTTCGGGGATGGCGGCTTCGGCCTCGGGCGCTACGCTGGCCGCCGGGGAGGCCTCGGTATCAAAGGGGGGGGCGGGAGTCGAGGGGCCGTTTTTTGCTGGTTCGTTCATAAGAGATGCAGGGATGTCAGAGGATGTGGCCAGGCATTTTTGCGCCTGGGCTATCCAATGGGCATAGTTGGAGAGCGCTAGATCAGGCAACTTCTATTTCGTCCGCGTACTCCTGATCGAAGTCAGACACTGTAAGGCTGATGAGCATCATAAAGGAGATGATGAGAAAGCCGATAAGTGCGAGGAAGGGAATGGTGACGACGCCGAACCAATTGATCCATGTGGTGGTGCAAGGAATGCCCACCGAGCAGGCGCTGCCATGGCTAAAGAGGTCGGTTTTTTGCAGGAGATAATGGTAAGTCGAAAAGCCGGCACCGAGCAGAGAGAAAGGAAGGATGTAGAAGGCGATTTGTCTTTCCTGGCGCAGGGTGGCGATCAGCAGCAGCAGGGAGAGGGGATACATAAAAACGCGTTGATACCAGCACAGGGGGCAAGGCACAAAATGGGCAATTTCACTGAAGTAGAGACTGCCGAGCAAGGCGATCCAGGCGACGATGAGGGCGATGAGGATGCTATGGCGTTCGAAGAAGGTGGTCATTGGAGTCTCCTGCCAGGGGGGGGATGGATAGTTTGGGCTAAACTTTCCCGAAACTGATGACGCAGAAAAAGGGAATTAGATGCGCTCGGCAGCGGCAAGCGCCCGTGCTTCGGCGCCAATAAGGATGTCGAGTGCGTAGTTACGTCGTTTTTGGGGGATGTCGTTCCAGCCTTTGCCGGCCTCGATCAACCGGCGTACATTGCCCGGGCCCCAGTTGTAGGCGACGAGCACCCACTGGTCACCTGTGAGGTGAAGCCTTTCGCCCAGGTATTGGCGCAGGTATTGCAGATAGGCGGCGCCCACACGGATGTTGCTTTCGGGGTCGAATGGATCGAAGACGCCCACTTTGGGCGCCCATTCCATCCAGGTGTCGGGCAGAATTTGCATAATCCCCATGTCGTCGGCCTGGCCAATGGCCAGCGGGTCCCAACGGCTCTCGCGCCAGGCCTGCTCGGCCAGCAAATGCTTGTCGAGCCCGTATTCGATAGCCACGCGTGTAAAGATGTCCTCGTATTCTTCGATATCCATGAAGATGGCCGGAGAGCCGGAAGGTGGAGGGTATGCGGAGGAGGCAAGGGGGATGGGTTGATTATAGCATTATGGGAGGGGTGAAGCCAGAGGGGGCGGGGGACGGGTGCGTCCCCGGAATTTGGGCGTAAGGTGGGAGGTGGCGTTGCGGCGCATCACGGATGCGCCGAGCGCTTCATTTTTCGTGTGTTGGCCGCATCC
>JAADGC010000206.1:0-3455 GCA_013152585.1 Chloroflexota bacterium | reverse complement strand
GGGTGAGGACATTGTGCGTTTAGACATGAATAATTTGAGTTTCCATGTGGCCGTCTCTGGCGCCCAGCCTGGCCCTGCTCCGCGGCGCAAACGACATTGACGGATCAGCCAATAGCCATTACAATCAAGCGTGGTCGAGCATCGCAAGCTATCCTCTGCTTGCATATCCAACTCATTCATTTGGAGAAGTTCTGTAATGGGAAAAGTACACATTGCTAATCATCCCCTGATTCGTCACAAAGTGACGAAATTGCGCCGAGCCGAAACGGAGTCACGCAAATTTCGCGATCTCATTCGCGAGATTACCATTCTGCTGGCATTCGAAGCCACGGCCGATCTGGCCACCGAACCCGAAAAAGTGCAAACCCCTTTGGCCGAAGCCGATGGCTTTGTTTTGCAGGAACGTATCGGCCTGGTGCCCGTCCTGCGGGCGGGCTTAGGGATGGTAAACGGGATGTGGGAGCTCATGCCGCAGGCTGAGGTCTGGCATATCGGCCTTTATCGGGATGAACGCACTCTGAAGCCGGTCGAATACTACAACAAACTGCCCGTCGCCCCCACCGTACAGGTGGTTTTGATCCTCGATCCCATGCTGGCGACGGGCGGCTCCGCGACTGCCACGGTCGATATTCTCAAACGCTGGGGAGCACAACGGATTAAATACATGGGCATCATCGGCGCCCCGGAGGGTGTCCGAGCTCTATCTGAGGCACATCCTGACGTCGATATCTATCTGGCAGCGCTGGATGATCATCTCACACCCGAACCCCAGAAAGAGGGTGATCCCCCAGCCGGCTTTATTGTGCCAGGTCTGGGTGATGCCGGCGATCGCCAATTCGGCACGGGCTGACCAGCGATTCCCCAGGAGACAGCATGATGAGTAATCGCCCCAGTTGGGATGAGTATTTTATGTGTATCGCCCTGCAGGCAGCCAAACGCAGTACCTGTGATCGCGCCCATGTGGGCGCTGTCATCGTGCGTGACCGGCGCATCCTCACCACCGGCTATAATGGCTCACCTTCCGGCCTGCCCCATTGTGATGATATCGGACACCTGTTGGTCGAGGGCCATTGCCTGCGCACCATTCACGCCGAACAAAACGCCATCGTGCAGGCTGGATATCTGGGCGTATCGGTGCGGGGGGGCACCCTTTATGTGACACACCAACCGTGCCTCACCTGCGCCAAGCTGATCATCAATGCCGGCATTCGTCGCGTGGTCTATGCCGGCACCTATCCCGACAACATCGCCCGTCAGTTCCTGGCCGAAGCGGGCGTAGGCCTGCAACAAATGGCGCTTCCCGCCGATCTGCAGCCCAATATCGTTTGCCACCCTGATAACGAAGACCTCGCTACCTGACCCCACACATCCACTTCCCCACATTACACTTCACACTCATCGAAGGAGAGGTATCATGGACCGTGACGCCGACATCAAAATCGCTGAACACGAAATCTACTATCCGTCCGCAGATGTCGTCCAACAGGCGCACATTCAGGACTATGAGGCTGTCTACCAGAAAGCGCTCGATGATCTCGAAGGCTTTTGGGCGGGATGTGCCGAAAGCCTGGAATGGTACGAGCCCTGGGACAAGGTGCTGGATGATACGAACGCTCCCTTCTATCAATGGTTCGTGGGCGCCAAGACGAACATCGTCCACAATGCCCTGGACCGCCACATGAAAACCTGGCGGCGCAACAAGATCGCCTTGATTTGGGAAGGCGAACCCGGGGATCGTCGTTCTTATAGCTATTATCGTTTATGGCAAGAAGTGGGCAAGTTCGCCAATGTGCTGCGCAGTATGGGGGTGAAGAAAGGTGATCGGGTGACGATCTACATGGGACGTACTCCCGAATTAGTGATCGCCATGCTGGCCTGCGCCAAGATTGGGGCTGCTCACTCAGTGGTCTATGGCGGCTTCAGCGAGCAGGCTCTGGCGGATCGCATCGAGGATGCCCAAAGCCGCGTGCTCATTACGGCAGATGGGGCCTGGCTGCGCGGTAAAATTGTGGAATTGAAGAAGACCGCCGATGAGGCGATCCGGCGCTCCCCGGTGGTCGAGCATGTGATCGTCGTCAAACGCACTGAGCAAGATATCTATATGGAGCCCGGCCGCGATTACTGGTTGCACGACCTGCTGGCCCTTCCCATTGCTTCGCCCAACTGCGAAACCACGGTCATGGACGCCGAAGACCCCCTCTTTATCCTCTATACCTCGGGCACCACGGGCAAGCCCAAAGGTCTGATCCACACCCACGGTGGTTATCAGGTCTACACCAGCACGACGCTCAAATGGGTATTCGACATCAAGGAAGAAGACCGCTGGTGGTGTGCCGCCGATCCCGGCTGGATCACAGGGCACAGCTACATCGTCTACGCCCCCCTGATCCTGGGCGCTACCAGCTTTATGTACGAAGGTGCGCCCACATATCCTTACCCCAGTCGCTGGTGGAAGATGATCGAGCATTATGGAATTACGATTCTTTACACTGCTCCCACCGCCATTCGGGGACTGATGCGCTTCGGTGATGCCTGGCCGACCCGGCACAATCTCAGCAGCCTGCGTCTGCTGGGCACGGTGGGCGAGCCCATCAATCCCGAAGCCTGGCGTTGGTACAATCGCGTCATCGGCAAAGAAAAATGTCCGATCATGGACACCTGGTGGCAGACTGAAACCGGTGGTTTTATGATCACCCCCATGCCCTCTGTCCCCCTCAAACCCGGTTCCGCCACCCGCCCCTTCCCCGGCATTCTCGCCGATGTGGTGGACGAAGAAGGCGATCCCGTGGCGCCAGGAGAAGACGGCTATCTCATCATCAAACGTCCCTGGCCGGGCATGGCCCGCACCGTGTGTATGGCGATCCCGACCGCTATATCGAGCAATATTGGCAGCGCTTCCACGAAAAGGGTTACTATCTCACCGGCGATTCGGCCCGCAAAGACGAAGACGGCTACTTCTGGATCATTGGCCGCATCGACGATGTGATCAAGGTTAGTGGGTATCGCCTGGGCACTGCTGAAATCGAGAGCGCCCTCGTGAGCCATCCTGCCGTGGCCGAAGCGGCGGTGATCGGCATTCCCGACGAGCTCAAGGGCAATGTGATCTGGGCATACTGCATTCTCCGCAGTGGCTTTGAGGTCTCTGACGGCTTGGCGGACGAACTCAAGAAGCATGTCCGTCACGAAACCGGGCCCATCGCCGTTCCTGCTAAAATCACTTTCGTCGATAAACTGCCCAAGACTCGTTCCGGCAAGATCATGCGCCGCGTGCTCAAGGCCCAGGCCATGGGTAAAGACGTGGGCGATATCTCCACGCTGGAAGCATAATCAAAGGGGCCTGCTCCCAGAAACGCAGCTTTAGCGAGGTTCGGCTCAATCCGCGTCTCGCAAGGCGGGGACCTGTCAGGTTCTCGTCGATAGTTGGTCCGACAAGCTGTTCTCAACAGCAGCGGTTC
>JAADGC010000233.1 GCA_013152585.1 Chloroflexota bacterium | reverse complement strand
ACGACCATGCCGCCCAATGGCGAGGCCCTGCGCGCAGACCAGAGCGCCTATCTTTCGGGCCAATATCACCGCCTGCTCACCCGGCCACGCTTTGGCGAATTGCTGGCGGAGGTAGAGGCTGCGGACCTGGGGCAGGATGCCTTTGGCGAGGTGGCGGTCAATGCCCGCGAATGGCGGCATGAGTATGACCGCGCGGTGAAAGTGCCGACTGAGTTGGTGGAAGAAACCACTCGCAGCGCCGTCATGGCTCAAGGCGCCTGGATGGAGGCCCGTAAAAAAGCAGATTTCAGCATCTTCCAACCTCATCTGGCCAAGTTGATCGAGCTCACTCGCCGCAAAGCCGAATACATCGGCTACGAAGAGAATATCTACGACGCTTTGCTGGATGAATATGAACCGGGCGAGACGACGGCCAATGTGCAACGTCTGTTCAGGGGCCTGCGGGCCGAGCTGGTGCCCCTGGTGCAGGCCATCGCCGAGTCCCCTGTTCGCCCCCGCACCGAGATCGTGCAGCGCGAATACCCCGTGGACCGCCAGCGTCTGTTCGGTCAGGCTGCCTCGGCTGCCATCGGCTTTGATTATATGGGCGGGCGACTGGATACCGTCACCCATCCCTTTGCCTCGCGCTTTGGCCCCGGCGATGTCCGTATCACCACCCGCTGGAACCCGCGCTTTTTCAATGAGGCATTCTTCGGTATTTTGCACGAATCGGGACACGGCCTGTACGAGCAAAATCTGCCCGCGGAACAATTCGGCACCCCCCTGGGTGAAGCGGTGTCCCTGGGCATTCACGAATCGCAGTCGCGTTTGTGGGAGAATTTTGTGGGCCGGGGCCGGGCATTCTGGCGCCATTTCTTCCCCCGTGCCCGCCAGGTCTTCCCCCACACCCTGCACGATGTGAGCATGGAGGAGTTCTACTTCGCGGTCAACGCGGTCGAGCCTTCCTTCATCCGCGTGGAAGCAGACGAAGTCACCTACAATCTGCACATCATGCTGCGCTTCGAGATCGAGCAGGCCATCATCTCTGGCGAGCTGGACGTGGCCGACATCCCCGGCGTGTGGAACGAGATGTTCGAGGATTTTCTGGGCATCAAGGTGCCGGATGACAGCCAGGGCTGCCTGCAGGATGTACATTGGTCATTTGCGGGCTTTGGCTATTTCTCCACCTATGCTTTGGGGAATCTGTATGCAGCTCAGTTTTATGCCAAGGCCAAAGAGGATCTGCCCGAGCTGGAGGAGCGCATTAGCCAGGGGGACTTCGCTCCCTTGCTGCAATGGCTGACCACCCATATTTATAGCCAGGGCATGCGCTATCGCTCGCGTGATCTGGTCGAGCGCGTGACCGGTCAGGCGCCCAGCCATGAGGCGTTGATGGCGTATTTGCAGGCGAAGTTTGGCGAGTTGTATCATTTGTAGGCGACGTGGTGTGTGGTGCGTTTGCGCTATGCACCATGCACCGCTGTGACAGGCATGAAAATGGCCTGTCGGGAGATATGTTCGTTGCCGGAGCAGTGCCTACGGCACCGGGTGCCGCACACCTGGCCGAGAAATTTTGAGGGTGTATGGCGGCTCATCCGCCCCCCTTTATGTGTCACATGGAATCGAGGCTTGAATGAAAGTAACTGAAGAATTCATACAGAAAGAATCAGCTAGTGGTATCTTGTTAATATTTGCAACGATATTGGCACTTGTATTAAGCAATACATTTATGTCGCCACTGTATGAATCCTTCTTACATATTCCCGTAGAAATACGAATTGGATCATTGCATCTTGATAAGTCACTTTACCACTGGGTAAATGATGGTTTGATGGCGATATTCTTTCTGTTAATTGGCCTGGAAGTCAAGAGAGAATTACTGGAGGGCCATCTATCCTCTTTAAGACAAATCACATTACCGGGGATGGCTGCTGTTGGTGGAATGGTTGTTCCTGCGGCAATCTATTTATTATTCAACAAAGATAATCCAATCGCTGTTAATGGCTGGGCAATACCAACGGCAACCGATATTGCTTTTGCGTTAGGCGTTCTTTCTTTGTTGGGGAATCGAGTTCCCGTTTCACTAAAAATATTTTTAATGGCACTAGCCATTATTGATGATTTAGGGGCAATAGTAATTATTGCTATTTTTTATACCACTGAGTTATCCACACTTTCTATTACGATCGCAGCTATTTCTTTGATTGTGTTAGTCGTTTTTAATATACTTGGCGTTACAAAAAAAGCCGCTTATTTTATTGTTGGCATAATACTCTGGGTAAGTGTCCTTAAGTCTGGAGTTCATGCAACTTTGGCCGGGGTGGCATTAGCATTTACGATTCCATTGAACGCAAGGGATGAAAACAATCAACCCTTTTCACCACTCAAAGAGATAGAGCATAGTCTCCATTTTTGGGTGGCATTTTTCATCCTGCCGCTATTTGCTTTCGTGAATGCAGGTGTAGATGTGACCAAAATATCTCTTCGCCAAATGTCTGGTTCTGTGCCGCTCGGCATTATGCTTGGGCTGTTTATCGGTAAACAGCTTGGTGTTTTTGGTTTTAGTTGGGTGGCAATAAAACTTAAACTGGCAGAACTTCCGAATGGCAGTAATTGGAAGCAACTTTATGGGGTATCAGTATTGACAGGTATTGGATTTACTATGAGTTTATTTATAGTCTCATTGGCCTTTGAGAATGACAGTATTTTTCAATACACAGATAAACTGGCGATTCTGGTGGCGTCATTCGTATCGGGTATTGTTGGTTATTTGGTACTAAAAACAGGTAAGAACACATAACAAGGCAAATATACGCGGACGCTTCAAAGCGACGCGGCTTCCGTTACACTACAACCACAACACGTTGAATCGCCGGCAATTGGCGACGGCCTTGTCTCCTTGTCTCTGCGGCTATGCTCAGGACAGGCATGGGAGTCTGGTTCCATGGACGGTGTGCCTGGGAAGAGTGACCTGGTGGTGCCCATGGCTGAACCGAAAATGTGACTGCCGGCGGTGTTTCTCAGCTTGCTGCTCGGGGCTAAAGCCGGTCGGCGATTGAGCGATGCCACACGTCAAAGGGTGCGTCCCCTGTTTTTGGTGGCGTGTGTTGGTCGCATCATGGATGCGGCCAACACGCGAAAAAAGGAAGCGCTCGGCGCATCCGTGATGCGCCGCAGCGCCACCTCCAACCTTACGCCAAATTCCTGGGACGCACCCCACGTCAAAGGCTGTTTTGACAGAGCCGTCTTATTGGTTGTATCCTTAGACAAGGGTGAATTTCATGCCTTGATCCCCAAGGGAGCCAGACTCGCCTCTCGGCTTGGTTCAACAAGAGATATTATGGCGGCTTTCTTTGCTCTCGATGGTTGGGGATCACTTTATTCATTCCTTGGGCAGCTCATCGCATTCCTGAGGAGGTGATAAAAGGCCAAAATAACCATCAATTAGCTATCATCCACTTAGTAGGCAACCTGGAGAACTGAGTGAAATCCACCTGAAAACCATACATGTTCTCAACCCCATTTTCTCTACCAGACACTGTATCTTACCGGTACATGTACCAAGAGACCCTTCGCTTCACTCAGGGTGACAAGGCTCCGCTGATGCTTTTACCCCACAAAACTTTTGTGCTTGTACTTAGAATTGGCCTTGTGATGGTCGTTTCTGCGTCAGATTCCGTGTCTCTTTGATGTGTATTGTCTTCAAAAACCCGCTCAGACCTGTCCTGAGTCCGTCGCAGGAATGACCGTTTAAGAAGTGTCCGGTAGCGAAACCTCATTTCCCAAAGGAGAGTTTTTCATGGCTAAGAAGATTTTACAACTTGTAGGTGACTTTGCGGAAGATTACGAAGTCATGGTGCCGTTCCAAGCATTGCAAATGGTTGGCCACACTGTTCACGCTGTTTGTCCCGACAAGAAAGCGGGCGAGGCCATTCGCACTGCGATCCACGACTTTGAGGGTGATCAGACTTACAGCGAGAAGCGCGGGCACAACTTCACCCTGAATGCAACGTTTGCTGACATCAAGCCTGAAGAGTACGATGCACTGGTCATTTCGGGGGGCCGTGCGCCGGAGTACATTCGTCTCAACGAGCGCGTGCTGGAAATCACGCGCCATTTCTTTGAAGCGAATAAGCCGGTGGCGGCTGTCTGCCATGGAGCACAAGTTCTCACAGCCGCGGGAGTGGTCAAGGGCCGCAAAGTCTCCGCCTATCCGGCAGTGGCTCCCGAGATCGAAATTGCTGGAGGCGAATACGCCGACATTCCGATTGACAGTGCGGTGACAGACGGTAACCTGGTAACCGCCCCTGCTTGGCCTGCCCATCCGACTTGGTTAGCGCAGTTCCTGAAAGTACTGGATGCCTAGATTGTTGAGCGGGACCAAGACCTATTGGGTTTCGCGGGCCCGATAGACCTTCATAATATTTTGTTATCGCGCCGCCTAATTGCGACCGGCGG
>JAADGC010000144.1 GCA_013152585.1 Chloroflexota bacterium | reverse complement strand
GAGCTACAAGCGGCGGAACGCCCTTTCAAGCCGGGTTCACCCGGCGCTGTTTTTTAGCCCTGCGGTTCACCGCCGGGCGGTCGGCGGCCACCACGCCTCCCCACCGGCAACGCGCCCCGCATCACCGCTGCTCACGAAGCGTTAGCCGCATCCGTGATGCGGCGGGTTAAGCGGCGAAATCGGCGCATCACGGATGCGCCGGGCGCTCGACAACCTTCCTATTATTTAGCGCCGTCGTGTACTAGGACGCGGACGAGGCGGCAAACGCGGATATATGCTGTGTGACCAACCCAATTCGGTCTTGGATTGTGTCGTACCCCACATCGTCTCTCAATGGGGGGGATGATATTCCAAAGCACCGCCCAGCTTTTCCAGGGCCGTTCCCAGGGTTTCGTTGACCTGTTTCATGCTCTCGGCCGCGGCGAGAATATCGGCGCCGGCCTCGCCCGCCTGCCCCGCCCACTGGCGGAACTCGGCGGCATGAGCTTCGTTGTGCTCGATCCAGTGCGGAATCAGCACTCGCAACTTATCTTTTTCATCCATTCTCTGCCTCCTGCACAAGCGACTCCAAGTAGAGCTTGTTCTTGATTAGATCGACCTGGCGAATGGCAGCGGCGACGATGCGCGGGGGCTCGAACATCTTGACGAGGCGCACACCCTCCGGCAGCGATTCGACCAGCATGACGCTATCCATGATTTTTTCATCGTCCAGATAAACAGCGACCTGGCACATAGTTTTGCTCCTGTGATACGAAGGCCCAAAAGGCCGGACTCATCGCCCATTATAGCACGATTTGACCAGATCAATCGCCTGGAAAAGATGCCTGGATCACACCCCGACGGCCGTTCACCAGCCACTCGGGATCTTGCGCCGCCAGCGCTTGGGGCTGACCCGGTTGCAGGCCGATGGCAATCTCAGCTTTGAAGGTGCGCAAGGCGACAATCGGAGCCGGGAAGTATGCCAGGGCCCGGGCAAAGGAGGCTGTGTGGGGCCAGTGAGCATCCCCCAACAGGCGACGATAGTTGGCGTCCCCTTTGACGATGACCAATCCCGCCCCGGCGATCTGGGTCAGGAGATCGGGGGGCAACTGGTAGTAGAATAGGCTGCTGGTATAAAACCAATGACTGTCGATCATCATGCGCCCCTGTCTTTGATAGCGGCGCAGGTCCTGGGCCAGACGTCGGGCCTCAACCCCACCCTGATCCAGCGCCCGCAAGCCGTCCGCAACGTCTTTGGGCATGGCATCCGAGACGAAATAAGGCTGGGGTTTGACGTGCAATATCACCTGTTGCGCCAGACGGTGGCCCAGTAAATATCGGCTGAGAGCCATGTCCAGCAGCAATTCCGTGCCGGTGTTATCCGTAATATAGATAACCGTGTCCAGGCCCTGGCGCACGTGCTGCCACACCCGATCACTGTCATCCACCAGAAGATTATCCTGTTCAGCCTGTTTGGAGCCACTGCTGCCCAGATGCCCGGCCACATTATAGCTGAGATCAACCCGGTTGCCCCACAGCGCGGCGTGAAACAGGCGCTCGAAACGGGCTTCTGCCGCCTCTGGCAGCAGGCCGAGCAGTTGCTCGACGGTGCGCGGCGCGGCTGCCGGCTGCCATTCCTGATCTTTGATGGGCTGGAAAGGGTCTTGTAAGTGGGTGGGACCCGGATGAAAGTAACGGGTCGCTTCCAGGATGCGGCGGTAGAAATACGCCTCGACCCAAAACCAGGGCACATCCAGCCAGGAACGTCCCACAAACGGCTGTGTGACCGCATCCCAAAAAGTGCGGTCGGGGTTTTGTTCATTCAGCAGGCGGATGCGCCCGCTGGTGATTTCCTCCAGCAGTGCCTCCAGGTTCTGGCGGATAGGTGCGGAGAAGCTGTTGACGGCAATGGTCTGGCGCAAAATATCGGGATTACGGTTTTTTAGCGTATTATGGGCAAATGTGCCAACTTCGGAGGTGAGAATGAGCGCAGGAAAGCTCTCGGGATCAATGAGGGGAGTCGGAAAGGGATTCGGCATAGGTGGTGAGATAAGGGGAGGAACGCTCTCGGGATCGATGAAAAAAGTCGGAAGGGGAGTTGGCATGGGCGGTGAGATGGTAAGATCAGCAAAAGGGTGCAACGATGATACGGATATTGTTTCCTGACATCTGTCTGTCCCTCCCACCGACCATCCTACGGCCAGCCCTGGTGCCCATATGGAATGATTCCCTGCTGCCGCCACCACTTCATTGTGCTGGCTGCAGCATAACGGGAAGGAACCGTAATTCCTTCTTGTGTAGGATAGCAACGATCTGGACGGATGTCAAACCTGAAAAGCGTCGAAGCTGTGTCCCAGGAATTTGGGCGTAAGGTTGGAGGTGGCGCTGCGGCGCATCACGGATGCGCCGAGCGCTTCCTTTTTTCGTGTGCGGCTCCCGATGGTTGCCCCCAGCTAAAATACACCCCAATCAGGAGATCAAATTTGAGCGCCAGACGTGGTGTGATAGTATAATGTCTATCTCATCTCAACTCACACGGCGCTTTTCAGCCGTCTATTTTTCAGGAGAACTCACATGATCCGTCGCTGGATTCTCATCGCGCTGGTTTTTGCGCTGGCCCTCATTTTATCGGCCTGTGCGCCCCCGGCCGCTCCCACAGCACCAGCCTCGGGACAAAGCACCACCGCTCCTGCCACGGCCGTCGACTTTGTCACCTGGTACCAGTACGATCAAAATAACGAAGACCCGGCCAGTGATGAACGTGTCGGCAACGCCTATCTGCGCCAGATGATCCCGCGATTTAATGCCGCATTCGCCGGCCAATGGAACTGGGTCAATCAACCCAAAGCTTTTGACAAGATGGCCACCGAACTGGTAGCCGCCGTACAGGCTGGGGGCGAGGTACCGGATCTTTTCCAAATGGCCAGCAGCATGCTCAATCTGTTTCATCGGAATGGCGCCGTGCAAGATCTGTCGCAGTGGGCTCAGGCGCAATCCTGGTGGGACGATCTCGATCCCAGTGCTGTGCAGGCTTGCACGGGAGCGGATGGCAAGCTGTATTGCATCCCCGTGGCCGAACTCCCGCATGTTGTCTATGTGTGGAAGGACCGTTATCCCGATGGTTTCCCCAAGACCCCGGAGGCATTTCTGGCCGCGGCCGCACGGCTGCAATCCGCAGGCCTGTATGCCATGACTTTCTTCGGCTCCACCGACTTCGATGGCGAAGGTCTGACTCGTGGCGTATGGATGACCATGTCATCGTTTGGCGGCACGATGGATGATGGCCACGGCAATATGTTGCTGAATACGCCCGAAAACATCGCCGCCATCGCCTTTTTGCGCCAGCTTGTGCAGAAAGGCTATGTGCCGGAAATCTCCTTTGCCGGCGGCTTTCAGGAAGAAGATGCTTTCAAAGATGCGTCGGCTGGGGCCTTCCCCACAGGCTTATTTGGGTATCGCTACGTCAATCCCCTGCATGCTCCCAACGGCACGGTTTACAACAAAAGAAACGAACAGGATATGCTCGACGCCATTGCTGCCGGGGATGTCGAGTTCAGCACCTATTTTGCCACGCCGGGTCATACACCCGGATGTAATGTCGGGGTACAGGGCTTCAGTATCCCGGTCGGGGCCAAACACCCCGAAGCCGCTTACGACTACATCAACTGGATTATGGACCCGGCACAAAATGCAGATTGGGTGCTAGGCCCCGGGGGGGGCTTTCCCGCCCGCATCTCCATGAGTCATACCGAACAGTTCCAGACACCGTTCTATCAAAAAGCAGCCGAGGTCATCAAAGCCAGCAACTGCCGCCCCTGGTATGGCTCGTTGGAACGCCCCCAGGAAGCGAAGAAACTGGTCATGACCACCGTCTACAAGCTCATCAAGGAAGACCCCACCGCGGATATCGGTACGCTATTGCAGAGCACCCAAGAAGAATATAACGCCAACAACTAACATCGGTTCAAGACAGAACTGATTGACATTCATGCCAGGTGATGGGAATTGCCCTGTCATCTGGCGCTTGCATCACTTCAGGCGTCAGGCATTCATGCTTCAAACTTGGTGCGCCCGGTTGCGAAAAAGAGGCCTCGACACGCTGCCCTTTTGGCTAATCCTGCCCACAGTGCTGGTTCTGTTGGTCGTGCAGGTTTACCCTGCCGTCTACACGTTGTGGCTGAGTCTGCACGAGCGGGAACCCCAGGGCTGGTTTTATGTCGGGCTAAAGAATTATAACCGGCTGTTTCACACCAGTCTGTTCAGTGAGAGTGTGGGGCACACCCTGGTGTTTTTACTGGGCTATGTGGGGCTGACGATGGCCGCAGGTTTTTGCGTGGCCTTGCTGTTGAGCCGCAACGTGCGCTTTTCCGGGCTTTACATCACGCTACTGTTCATCCCCTGGATTATTGCCGACATCATCGCCGGCCTGGTATTTCGGCTTTTGGTGGTACCCGACTATGGTCTGCTCTCAGGCATCTTACAAAATCCCAGCCTTTTTCTGCCCCATGGCCTCTCAGTACTGACAGCCGTGCGGCCCCAGCCCTGGTTCGGACAATTTCCGTTCCCGCCGGCTCCGGCCATGCTATACCTGATCCTGGCCTCGTCCTGGCGGGCATTGCCTTTCATCACCCTCTTGCTGCTGGCCTCGTTGCAAACTATCCCCACAGAAATTATCGAGAGCAGCCGTATCGATGGCGCCAGTCGCACCCAGGTCATTCGCCGCATCCTTATCCCCCTGATGCTCCCCACATTGGTGGTAGCACTGTTCAGCCTCACGCTCAGCGGCATGAATGGTGTGGGCATGATCTTCAGCCTGACGAGTGGCGGTCCGGGGACATCGACCGAAGTGCTGAGTTATATGCTTTACTCCATTGGTTGGCGCCAATTGCGCTTTGGTCGTGCTGCCGCACTGGCCATGCTGATAGCGCTGGTGAACTGGCTGCTGATCTCGGGCACCCTGCGCTTCACCCGGGTGCAGGACAGGAGAGACTGACATGGCCCGAGCATTGCTGACACGGCGACAATGGGAAAATCTCCTGGTGAACGGTGCCCTGATCCTGGTATCGGTGCTGGCCATGTTGCCCATCGCCACCACGCTTCTCATCTCCTTCAAGAACGAAGAGGATATCATCCGCAAACCGCCGGTCATTTTCCCCTGTGATACGCCTGAGACCGCTTTTAGCTGGCAGGATTGTCGCTGGGCCGTCGAAGGCTATCAGCGGGTGCTGGCCCCCAAACCGGCGGCGGGCTGGCCGGGATTCAAGCTGGCGGGCAACATGTTCCGCATCTACGTCCCCAACACGCTTCTTTACGCGCTCAGCTCATCGCTGGCGGTGGTTTTGCTGGCAGGTTTGGCGGGGTATGCCTTCTCCCGCTATCGTTTTCGGGGGCACGACATCCTGCTCACGGGCATTCTGGCCATTACCGGCGTGCCGCTGCTGACCAACTTACTGGCGTTATATCAGATGGGGGTGACGCTGCGGAAGTCGGCACTGCCCCTTTATAACGACCGCCTGTTCATTATCTTCGTCTATATTGGCTTTTTCCTGCCCCTGAGTGTGTGGATAGCCAAAGGCTTTTTTGATGCCATTCCCCACGAACTGGAAGAAGCCGCTCTCATCGACGGATGTAGTCCCGTCGGCGCCCTGACCCGCATCACCATGCCGCTGGCCCTGCCAGGCCTGATGGCCATCTTTTTGCTCACCTTCGTGAATGTGTGGAACGAATTTATCGCCGGCTATCTGCTGATCGCCCGCAATGATCTCAAACCGGCCATGTTCGGGCTCTATGATTTTTTGAGCCAGAACATCATCAATCTACAGGTGATTGCCGCCGCCTGCATTCTCATTGCCCTGCCGGTGGTGCTGCTCTTCCTGTTCACTCGCCGCAGCTTCTTCCGCGCCATGATGGAAGGGGCGGTGAAGGGCTAGGGGGAATGGTGCGACGCATCTGCGAGATGCGCCGCACCTAAGAAACGAGCTCAAAACATCCCTGGGTTCCAAAGAATCGGAACCCCGTCAACCCTATGCCTGCGCCTCCAGCGCCGCTGCCAGGCTGCGCTCGAAGATCATCAGACCCTCATCCAGCAGGGGACGCTCGATATTCAGCGCCGGAACCAGGCGCAGCGAATTGGCGCCACAGCCCAGCAACAACAGCCCCTGTGCAAAAGCCTGATCCACAACGGCATTGCGTAAAACAGCATCGGGCTCCTTGCTGGCACGATCCCGCACCAATTCTACCCCCACCATCAAACCCTTGCCCCGCACATCGCCGATTTGCGGGTACTTTTCAGCCATCTCCCGCAAGCGGGACACCATGATGGCACCGCTGGCGGCGGCCATGTCCACCAGCCCACCTTCCAGCAAATCCAGCGTAGCCAGTGCTGCCGCGCACGACACGGGATTACCGCCGAACGTGCTGGCGTGCGCCCCCGGAGGCCACGACATCACCTCGCTGCGGGCGATAATGGCACCCAAGGGCATGCCGCTGGCAATGCCCTTGGCCAGGCAGATAATATCCGGCTCCACGCCCCAATGCTCGCTGGCGAACATCTTGCCGGTGCGGCCCATGCCTGACTGCACCTCGTCAAACACCAGCAAAATACCATGCCGATCACAGAGCTGGCGCAGACCAGCCAGGAAACCATCCGGCGGCACAATATAGCCACCCTCGCCCTGAATCGGCTCCACAATGATGGCCGCCACCTCTGACGGAGGCACCGTCGTCTTGAACAAATGCTTCTCGATGGCGTCCAGGGCCCCCTGCGCCGGGTCCTGGCCGGGCCAGGGATTGCGGTAGGAGTTCGGATAGATGGTGTGGGAAACGCTCGGCAGCAACGGGGCAAATCCCCGCCGCTGGATTTCCTTCGATGCCGTCAACGACAGCGCCCCCAAGGTGCGGCCATGAAAAGCGCCATAAAAAGCCAGGAAGCGCGGGCGCTTGGTGTACCAGCGGGCCAGCTTCATGGCTGCTTCCACCGCTTCGGCGCCCGAATTGCCAAAAAAGACCTTGGTGGGTGCAGAGATGGGCGCCAGCCGGTTCAGGCGCTCCGCCAGCTCAATTTGTGTGGGATAATAAAAATCGGTGCCCGACATGTGCAAAAACTTGTCGGCCTGCGCCTTGATCGCTGCCACCACGGCCGGATGTGAGTGGCCTGTGCCGGTAACGGCAATGCCGGTCGTAAAATCAAGGAAGCGGCGTCCCTCCACATCCCATACTTCCGATCCCCGTCCCCGCGCCATCACAAACGGATAGCTACGCGTATAAGAAGGCGAGATGTTCTCTCCATCCCGGCGAATCAGGTCGGCTGCCGAAGACAGCGCTTGCACGTTGTTAGCACTCATAGCAAAACTCCTTGGAAAATAGATTGGGGGAATAGTTTATTGGCTGCGACTGGCATCTCGACAACTGGCCGCTATCAAAAATCTTACAACGCCAGCCCCAGTTTATCACGAACGATCTGCCAGGCCTGATCCCGAGCCGCCTGGCCGGCGCTCACCAACGCCCGCATTTTAGCTTCCTGTTCCTGCACAAAAACCTCATCCACAATCGCATTAAGATTGATGCGTACGTTAATGGCGGCCGTCATAAGGCCAGCGTAGGCCGCCAGCACACCGGCGCCGCCATCGCTCACCACATTGATATTGCCTTTGGCCACAGCTACTTTGGCCAACTCCAGCACCTGCACACAGGCAGCCAGTGTCTGCACAGGCACCTCTGTGGCCCCCTTCAGGCCCTGCTGGATGGCGGCGCTGCGCGCAGCCTTCTGCTCCGGCGACCCTTTGGGCAGAGAATATGCCGCCATCACCGCATCATACGAACGAGCATCCCGATCCATCAGTTCCAGCAATAATTGCTGCAACGATCGGGCCTGTGTAAGCACGGCTTGCATTTCGGCGGCAACATCGGCATACTTTTTACGGCCGATGGTTAACTCGCACACCATCGACACCAGCGCTGCCCCCTGGCCGCCAGCCAGACCGGCAGCAGAACCGCCTCCCGGCGCCGCTGAAGCACCGGCAAGTTCATCTAAAAATTCTCGAACACTCAAATCACTTAGCATATCGCGACTCCATTGTCAGGAAATGATACTGAACACCGGCAAGCATGGCATACCATCCCCTGCCGGAATCATAACCTGATTATATCAGCCCGACCGAAAAATGGTATAATTTGGCCCGGGCCAGTCATTATCCGTTATTCACCACAACAGGGAGCTAGAGCATGTCAGCAGCATTTGATCCCCAAGACGATCCCCGTTTCGACGACGCCGAACCCTCCCCGCCTGCTTCCGGTCCTGGCGGCGGCTGGGACGAAACCCTGTACGACAAACTCTCCGATATCGTTGACGATGCCGCCCCCGCCGTGCAATCTTGGCAACCCGGGACCCTCTTCAGCCGCGAGCGCCTGATCATGATCGCCGGCCTCATTGTCGTAGGCGTCCTCGTGTGGTTGACGGTCAGTGCCATTGCCAGACAGGGCGCCAACCCTGCCGCACCGGGCAACGCGGGTGTTGCCACGTCCACCGCCACCCCCACGCCACTTCTGGTCGCAGCTCCGCCCTCGCCCACGCCAACCCTCACGCCTACACCCACCCCCACGCCTACACCCGGTATCCAAATTGGCGCCCGCGTACGCATCACGATCACGGATGGCTCCGGCATGCGCTTCCGTTCCGGCCCAGGCACCGACTACATCACCCTGGCCATCATGCCCGACGGCACCGAGTTCCGGGTGGTCGATGGCCCCCAAGAAAACGCCGACGGCACCTGGTGGCGGTTGGAAGCCGAAGATGGCACCATCGGCTGGGGAGCAGCAAATCTGCTGGAGCTGGTCGGAGGATAAGGCATGTCCGAGCTCGCTGAACGCGTGGCCCGTCTGCGCCAACGCATCAACTACCACGCCTACCGTTACTACGTTCTTAGCGATCCCGAGATCTCTGACGCCGAATACGACATCCTCTTCAACGAGCTTAAGCGTCTCGAAGCCCAACATCCCGAGCTGATCACGCCCGACTCGCCCACCCAACGCACCGGCACCGCGCCGGCCGAGGGCTTCACAAAAGTCACCCATCCGGCACCGATGCTCTCACTGGCCAACGCCACCAGTCCCGAAGATTTAAGGGCCTGGGAGCAACGCTTTCGCAAACTCCTGCCCCCCGACACCCCCGTCAGCACCGTCGTCGAACCAAAAATCGACGGCTTGACCGTGGTGTTACACTACCACAACGGCCTCTTCACCCTGGGCGCCACCCGCGGCGACGGCATCACCGGTGAGGACATCACCGCCAACCTCCGCACCATCCGCAGCCTGCCCCTGCGCATCCCCATCCACCCCGACGCCCCCGCTGCCCCCCGACACCTGGTCGTGCGCGGCGAGGCCTTTATGTCCAAAGCCGACTTCGCCGCCTTTCAGGCCGAGCAGGCGGCGCTGGGGCGACATTATGTCAACCCGCGCAACACTGCGGCCGGCGCTTTGCGCAATCTCGACCCCACCGTGACCGCCAGCCGCCCCCTGGACCTGTGGGTGTACCAGATTGTCGTTCGCGAAGGTGGCCCCGAGATCGACGATCAATGGAGCGCCCTCCAATACCTGCGCCAGCTCGGCTTCCCCGTCCAGCATACCCAGAACCGCCTCTTTCACGACTTCGCAGCCCTGGTGCAATACTGCCAGGATTGGCAAAGCCAGAAAGACAGCCTGCCCTACGAAGCTGACGGCCTGGTGATCAAAATCAACAGCTTTGCCTTGCAGGAACACCTGGGCTATGTGGGCAAAGATCCTCGTTGGGCCATCGCCTACAAATACCCCACGCCCGAAGTCAGCACTCGTCTGCTCGATATCGTGGTCGAAGTGGGCCGCACAGGCGTCCTCACCCCCCGCGCCGACCTCGAACCCGTCACCGTGGGAGGGGTCACGATTAGCTCGGCTACCCTGCACAACGCCGACTACGTGGCCGAAAAAGACATCCGCATTGGCGATACCGTCGTGATCCGCCGCGCCGGCGACGTCATCCCCCGTGTGGAACGAGCCCTGCCCGAACTACGCCACGGCGACGAACAGCCCTGGCAAATGCCCGCCACCTGCCCTGCTTGTGGCGGAGCCGTCGTCCGTTACGAAGGCGAAGTCGCCGCCTATTGCGAAAACAGCGCCTGCCCCGCCCAACTGGTACGCCGCGTCGAATTTTTCGTCTCGCGCCAGGCCATGGATATTGCCGGTTTCGGCGCCCGCCAGGCCGAGCTTTTTGTGCAACAGGGGTTCATCCGCGAGATAGCCGACATCTATACCCTGCACAGCCATCGCCAGCAATTGCTGGACATGAAAGGCTACGCCGAGAAAAAGGTCGACAAATTACTGCAGGCGATCGAGGACTCAAAAGCCCAACCCGCTGTACGTGTCCTCACCGGACTGAGCATCCGCTTTGTGGGGGCTGCCGTAGCCGAACTCCTACTCGCACACTGTGGCAGCATCACCGCCCTGGCGACAACTGATCCCCAAACGCTGGAACAGATCGAAGGCATCGGGCCTCGCATCGCCGCATCCGTGCACACATGGTTCAGCGAAGTCGACAACCAACGCACATTCGCCCGCCTGCAGCAATTGGGCCTGACCATGGCCCTGCCCGCGGCTGCCGCTGCCCCCAACCCGGCGCTGGCGGGCACTTCCTTCGTGCTTACGGGCACGCTGCCCACCTGGAGCCGCCAGCAGGCCACCGAGATCATCAAGGCGCACGGGGGCAAGGTCACCAACGCCGTCTCCGGCAAGACCGACTATCTCCTGGCCGGAGACAAACCCGGCTCCAAATTCACCAAAGCCCAACAACTCGACGTCTCCATTTTATCGGAAGCGGATCTACGACAGATGCTGGGACTGGAGGAAGCATGAAATTTTGTCCCCGCTGCGGCGCCGAAATGGAAACCCGCACCCTTCTCGATTACCAACGGCGGGTTTGCCCCCAATGCGATTACATCTACTGGAACAACCCATTGCCCGTGGCCGGTGCTCTGGTGGTAGACGAGCGGGGCTGGGTGGTGATGGCCTTGCGCAACGAAGCCCCGGCCAAGGATAGCTGGAATATCCCCGCCGGGTTTATGGAATGGGGCGAATCGGCCGAGGCAGCCGCCTGCCGCGAGGTGCAGGAAGAAACCGGCCTCGAGATCGAACTCACGGGCTTTTTGGGCAGCTACGGGGCCGGCCGTCGTGAATGGCCGTGGTACAGCGTGACCTTTATCTTCTTTTATGCGCGGCAGGTGGCTGGCACCCTGCAGGCAGGCGACGATGCCGCCGAAGTCGCCTTTTTTCCGCCCGACGCCCTGCCCGACCCCATCATTTTCTCATCCAACCACCATGTCTTGCGGCGGTGGGAAGCCGATCGGCGGCGAGGGGTGGGAGGGGCGCTGGGGCAAGGAAGCGCGTGGGCGCAAATCGACTGGTCAGCGGCGGTTGACTGCGACCATACACGGGAATAGCGGCTCCGCGAACGGCAATTGAAACACGTTAAGACTGCAGGGATGGGAATGAGCTGGCGAAGCAGGGGAGACGTGCATCAGCCCGACTCTGTGCCCAGCAGACAGGCGACCAGGGCTGTCCAGCCGGTCTGATGGCTGGCGCCAACCCCGCGGCCGGTGTCACCATGAAAGTATTCGTAAAATAAGAGATGATCCCGCCATTGTGGCTGGTTCTGGAACAGTTTGTTGCGGCCAAACACGGGGCGATGCCCGGCTTCGTCCAACCGGAACAAATCGATGAGCCGCTGGCTGAGTTCGTCAGCCACAGTATCGAGTGTGACCAATCTACCGGAGCCAGTCGGCAGTTCGACCTGCAAGCGGGAGCCGTAAAAAGCGGCCATCAGCTTCAGGCTTTCGACCATCAAGTAGTTCACTGGATACCAGATGGGACCACGCCAGTTAGAATTACCTCCAAACAGGCCGCTGGATGATTCTGCCGGCTCGTAAGCCACTTTCAGGGTATGCCCCTGCACCTGCAATACGTAGGGATGCGCCTGATGTTCTTTAGAAAGAGAACGCAAACCATATGGCGACAGAAAAGCATCTTCATCCAACATGCGCCGCACCACACGCTGCAATTGCTGCTGCGAGACCAGCGAGAGTAAATAGCCCCCGTTCTCGCCAGGCGTGGTCAATGAGGCCACGTTTTCGATCAGGTCTGAGCGATAGGTTAAGAACCATGCGACCCGCCGCCGTAAGCGCGGCAATTGTTCCAGCAGTTCCTCATCCACCAAGGCGGTCGCGAACAAGGGGATTAAGCCCACAAACGAGCGGATCTTGAAGGGCAGGTACTTCTGCCCGATGTGCAGAACGTCGTAATAAAAGCCATCCTCGTCATTCCATAGGCCCTGCCCACCGCCACCAAGATGATTGACGGCATGGGCGATGTAGATAAAATGCTCGAAGAATTTGGTGGCCACATCTTCATACGCGGGATTGCTGCGGGCCAGCTCCAGAGCAATGGTGAGCATATTCAGACAATACATGGCCATCCAGGCGGTGCCATCGGCCTGATCGATGTGGCCTCCGGTGGGGAGTGTCTGGCTGCGGTCGAAAACCCCGATATTGTCCAGACCCAAGAATCCGCCCTGAAACACGTTGTTGTCATCGTCATCCTCGCGATTTACCCACCAGGTGAAGTTGAGCAGTAGCTTGTGGAATACCCGCTCCAGGAACAATGTGTCCGCGCGGCCGTTCATCTCCCGATCTATTTTGTACACCTGCCAGGCTGCCCAGGCGTGCACAGGCGGATTGACATCGCCCAGGGCCCATTCGTAGGCGGGAATCTGGCCATTGGGGTGCATGTACCATTCCCGCAGCAATAAAATCAGTTGGCGCTTCGCCCATTCGGGATCAATCATGGCGATGGGGATGGTATGAAATGCCAGATCCCAGGCGGCATACCACGGATACTCCCACTTATCAGGCATCGACAGCACATCCATGTTATAAATATTCGTCCAGTGGCGGTTGCGACCCTGAAGACGGGCAGGGGGGGGCTGGGGCCCCGTGGGATCGCCTTGCAGCCACAATTCCACCGAATAATGATAAAACTGTTTGCACCACATCAAGCCGGCAAAGGCCTGTCGCTGAATCCGACGATCATCTTCGCTGAGGGACGGAGGATGAAGGGCATCGTAGAATTCGTTGGCCTCGCTTTGACGCTGTGCGAACACGGCATCAGCCTCGGCAAACGGTTTTTGCTGCGCTTGCGGGCAAAACCGCACCAGCACTGTGTAAGCATCGCCAGGCGCTACCTGGGCCCGGAAATGCGCCGCAGCCTTGGTCCCCACCTGCTGCGGATTCACCGCTGCCACCCGACCATGCACCACGCGCTCGTGGATGCCGTCTTTGACATAGGGGCTGGCGTTTTCGGCTCCAAACAGGCGGCGATAGTTGGTTTCGTTCTCGGTGAAGTAGAGGCTGCCGGCGGCGGCCTGTTCATCCTGCACGTACCACCAGCGCTCGCCCAAACGTCGGTGCTCTACACGAACGCCACCCGTAGCCCGGGCACTAAGCTGGGGTTTGGGGCGATTATATCCCCACGACCAGGTATTCCGGAACCAGATGTGCGGCAGGATATGGATAGGCGCCGGGTCGGGGCCGCGGTTGATGGCCGTGATCCGGCAAAAGATGTCTTCTTGATCGGCCTTGGCGTATTCGATCAGCACGTCGAAATAGCGGCCAGCGGTCAAAGCATCGCCGATCAGATCACACAATTCGACTTCGGGCTGCTGACGTCCAGCGGCACGGTTAGCGGTGACCAGCTCGCTGTAGGGAAAAGCCACCTGCGGATATTTGTACAGCATTTTCATGTAGCTGTGGGTGGGCGTCGAGTCGAGATAATAGTAATATTCTTTCACATCTTCGCCATGATTCCCCTCATTACCGCTGAGCCCAAACAGGCGTTCTTTGAGAATGGCATCCTGCTCATTCCACAGGGCCACGGCCAGGCAGACATTCTGAAATCGATTACACACCCCTCCCAATCCGTCCTCGTTCCAGCGATAGGCGCGGCTACGGGCGTGGTCATGCGGGAAATACTCCCAGGCTGCGCCTGTGGCGCTGTAATCCTCGCGCACGGTGCCCCAAGAGCGTTCGCTGACATACGGCCCCCAGGCTTTCCAATCGGCCAGGCGCTGGGCCGACAGTTGCAGGCGTTGATGTTCGGTCGTTTTGTGGATGCGATGAGACATGAATCCTCTGAAGTGGTGAACGCGTGTGCGGGTGAACCTGGACGCAACAGTGTGTAGAGCAGGGTAGCGGAATCGACCCAAAAACGCAACCGAAGTTACCTCAGTGCCCTCAAGCCCGTGTTGTCAGTTTTGGGGCAATATGCTATCCTATAAGCGTAGCTCCCTTTTATATGCGTGATGCTTCTGACACGTTTTGAGCCAACACTAGACCTAGGAGAGCCGGGTCATACCTTGGCGGACGCAATAGCCCTTTGCGGGCAAAGCCGAAGTCGGGTCTAGGCTCCCACCTGCTAAAGCAGGTTCAAAAACCTCTAGGCACACGGTATGAAGGGGACTACTTGTGTGCGCTTCCAGTAGAGATGCGGAAACACAGGCGGGATTGCTCTCCAGTACCTGGCTTATCAGCTTGATATGTGCCCGGCGATGCTGATGCCCTGCCAGCCTTCGCTCTTGCGAAGCTTACCCCCTCACGGCCCGATGCGCTCATTTTGAGATGTGGTAGATGGGTGGATGGCTGAATGAATAGATGGATCGTGCTGTCAAAAGCGAAGAGTGAGGGATTTGAATCTACAAAAAAGGGAATCGTCCTTTCCGTACGCCACCGTTGGGCAGGCAGGAAGGTGCGAGTCACTTGCGAAGTGACTCGCACATGTCGGCACGAACAAATCGCCTCCACCACGGGGTGGAAACGCGATGGTTTAAGAAGAAGCCGGAAGAGGAATAGTCTCGACGCCGGGCGCCAGGGGGAACTGCAGGGTGAGCTCGCCTTCTGCGTTTTCCAGCATGGGGATCATGATGTCGAGCATCTGATTGAGACTGGCCGTATCCTGCAGCGAATAGAGCTGTTCGAACAGGGCCACGCCATTCCTCAGGCCCTGTGCATCCCAGGCCAGGTTGGGCAAGGCTTTGTCATTGACAAAGATGAACAGGCGGTTGTTGTGGACGCGTAGGGTAACGTGCTGAATTCCGGTCGCTTGCAAAGCTTGCACAGCCTGGGGTGTGAGGCGCAATTGATCGAGTCGTATACCCAACATATTCCGCAATAATGGTTCAGCGCCTGGCACTGCCGGCACGCCGTTTTCGTCATAAGTAACGAAGAGTTTCAGTTGGATACTGCTAGGCTGGCTTTGGGCGACGACAGTGGAGGTGACGACCTTGTTGATGTCGCGCATGGGAATCGTAGCAACCCCATCCGCTTGCGGGAAGTGCAAGACGACATTCCACCCCATGCGCTGTAAGAAGGGCAGGAATTTGATCAGGAATTCCTGCATGTGGGGATAATAACCGCCAATCAAGTCCCCCACCGACTGCAAGCTTTCTTTATCCCAGGCGACATGCGGCAGCGCCTGGCCGTTGGCGAAGACGTACAGGCCATCCTCTTTTTGCACCATTGCTACATGTTGCAAATCTGCGCTCGTGAACCAGGCAACCAGCGTCGGGTCCATGCGCATCCAGCGCAAATCGACCTGCCCCCCTGTAAACTGATACAACTGATCGGTGTTGAAGCCGAGCACCGAAGGCACGCCGTTGGCATCGATGTCAATCACCACACGGGGCAAGGAAACGAGAAAATCAGGAGAGGGGACGGAAATATCGATAGGTGCAGTGCCACAAGCTGTGAGCACAATGATTGCAAACAGCAAAGACAGCAACAATAGCAAACGCGATGAGTTCTTCATGATTCACGACTCCCTGGAGTGGGCCGGAAAACCGGCAATGGCAAAAGGACGACTGTGTCACGATGCCACAGATGCAATCATACTGGCAGCTACGGCATCTTATGCCATATATACCACTTTTTTTTACAGATGGCAATTGCCTTTTAAGGGGGGTCCGTGAGGGGGTCTGAGGCAGAGGGAAACAAGCGGGCGCAGAGCGTTTTTGACGTCAAGACCAATGGCTGCGGCGACAAGCCGATTTTGATCGACGACGCTTTGCCACAAGGTTGACGACCTCGCACTCGATGACGGCGGCCGACGCCGTACGCGGCACCCACAGCCGCGCCCCCCCCGCGCACCCGCCGAATCAATTCTCTTAACAACGCATTTTTGACACGAATTACTCGAATTAGACAAATTATTTGCCAAATTTTCCGTGAATTTCGTACGAATCCGTGGCAAAATTAAAAGACGCCCGTACCCAGCATTATGTCACCCTGAACGGGTTCAACCGGCAACTCACATGAACACGACACGCCAGTGAAGGGTCTCGTCGTCCATGAAAGGCGAGATTCTTCACTGGAATTGGTTTGGCGATGCCCGTTTCGGCGTCAAAGTGCTTGTCTCTTGGATGTGGGTTGGCTTCTGGAACCCGTTCAGAATGACAGGCAGCGGCGGTGAACCGCAGGGTACTAAAACAGCGCCGGGTAAACCCGTCTTCAGGCGCCGCCATAGCCGTCAAGCCCCCTTGA
>JAADGC010000086.1 GCA_013152585.1 Chloroflexota bacterium | reverse complement strand
TACACAGCCATGGCTCGTGCGGCCAGCCAGACTATTTTGTCGAAGATGAGGGCGACTGATCCGGAAACACTCATTTATCACCAGATTATTTCTCAGGCGACAGACTTCTTCACCATGGCAACCAAAGAGCTGTTGGTGTTGCTGGGGTGTGCTGGCAAAGCAAGCACATGGAAGTAAGCCTGGATAGCCTTTCACAATTATAACCCAATGAGGAAGTAAACTATGGAACTCTACGAACATCTCAAAAGGCTGGAGGCGGCCAATGATCCTATTGCCGTTGGGCTTGTAGGCTGCGGGCAGATGGGCTCTGGCTTTGTGCACATGACCGGGCAAATGCCTGGCATGAAAACAGTTGCCATTGCAGACATCGATGTCAGCCGTCCCATGCAGACTTACGAAGCTATGGGCCTGTCCCCGGATGATGTTTGTGTGACCAACGATGAGCACGAAGCCGCCGATGCGCTGGCTCAGGGCAAGGTGCTCGTAACCGAGGACGCACTTCTACTCACGCGTGTGGATGGGGTCGATATCCTGGTCGAGGCCACCGGCTCCACCGAAGTCGGCGCTAAGGTGGCCTGGCACAGCATCATGAATGAGAAGCACGTTGTGATGCTGAACGTGGAAACCGATGTCACCGTGGGCGTGTATCTGCACGAGTTAGCGAAAAAGGTGGGGGTCGTGTACACGGTGGCCAGCGGCGACGAACCAGGAGAATGCAAGAAGCTCTATGATTTTTCTGCCAGCCTCGGCTTCGAAGTCGTCTGCCTGGGCAAGGGCAAGAATAATCCCATCGACTACCATGCCACCCCAGCATCGTGCGGGGCCGAAGCCCTGAGCAAAGGCATGAACCCGAAGATGTTGGCTGCCTTCAAAGATGGCAGCAAGACCATGGTGGAACTGGCAGCTATGTCCAATGCCACCGGCCTCGTTGCCGATGTTCCCGGCGCGCATGGCCCGAAAGCAGATCTGGACGAATTGACCAAGGTGCTTGTGCCGGTCGAGGATGGCGGGATTCTCAGCCGACGGGGTTGTGTGGAATACACCACCGGCAAAGTGGCCCCGGGTGTGTTCGCCATCATCACGACCGACGATCCCGCCATTCGGGCTGAGATGGAGTTCGTCTCGATGGGGCCTGGTCCGTATTACAGGCTGTATCGCCCCTATCATCTTACCAGCATCGAGACACCCCTTTCTGTGGCCGAAGCAGCCATCTATGGTGAGGTGACCCTGGTCTCGGAGCAAATGGTTGCGGAAGTCGTTGCCATTGCCAAGCGCGATCTCGAGCCGGGACAGGTGGTAGACACCATCGGCGGTTATGATTTTTACAACCGCCTGTACAAATATGAGGAAGCCGAGGCTGCCAGGGGCATTCCCATGGGCCTCACGCCCGGTGGCACAGTGCTCAAGCCTATCAAAAAGGATGAAATGCTCACCTACGATAACTTTGTTCCTGATTCCACCCGCTTTGCTTATAAACTCCGCCAGTTGCAAGACGCCATGCTTGCCCAGCGCTAGAGATAGGAGAAATCGATTGTTATGAAAGCTGTTGTTGTCCATGCACCCATGAATTTCGGCGTCGAGGATGTGCCGGAGCCGCAGATGCAGCCCGCCGGCATGTTGCTCAAGGTGGACGCGTGCGCTTTGTGCGGCTCCGATCTACGTACTCTGCGCAGTGGTCACCGCAAAGTCACGCTTCCCTGGATCATCGGTCATGAGATCGCCGGCACAGTGGTCGAGCTGGGTGCGGATTATGCTGGCCCCTGGGGCGTAGGCGAGCGGCTGGCGGTGGCTCCGGTTGTCTACTGCGGCGTCTGTGACTTCTGCCAGGATGGCCGCTATGCGCTCTGCGAGAACTATAAAGAGATCGCTCAGATCTGGCCCGGCGGCTTTGCCGAAACCATCGCTATTCCGCCGGAGGCAGTGCAACACGGCACGATTCGGGCCGTGCCCCGCCACATCGATCCTGCTTTTGTGGCCGTGACCGAGCCCATCTCCTCGTGCATCCATGCCCAAGAAAAAGGACAGGTCGGTCTGGGAGACACGGTTGTCATCATTGGCGCTGGACCGGTGGGCTGCATCCATACGGCCCTGGCCCGCACCAAGGGCGCCGATAAAATCTATATTGCTGATATTGTCGATGAGCGTCTGGAGATGGCAGAGGCCTTTGCGCCGGATGCCACCATCAATGTGGCCAAGACCGATTTGGTGGCTGAGGTGCGTCGGCTGACTCAGGGCAAAGGCGCAGATGTGGTGATCACGGCCACGCCCGCCCCCATTGCCCAGGTGCAGGCGGTGGAGATAGCCAGGAAGGGGGGGCGCATCCTCCTGTTCGGGGGATTGCCCGCGGGCAAGAGCAAACCTGGCATCGACACGAACATCATCCACTACAACGGCCTTCATCTCATCGGCACGACCATCTTTGCGCCCCGCCACCATCGTTTGGCCGTCAAGTTGGTCACATCAGCTCAATTCCCCGTCGATAAGCTGATCACCCATCGCTTCCCCCTGAGTGATTTTGTCAAAGGCGCCACCGTGGCCCTGGAAGGCAAGGCACTCAAAGTCGTGTTCTTTCCTGGGAGCTGAGCTCCCCTCTGGTGTGAAATGACTGATCCCATTAGCTCCCAACAGATTATTCAGCGTTTGCAAGAGAACCGTCTCCGCTACGCGCTGCTGCCCCTCCAGGATGATGCCTTCGTCATTATCTCGGAGCGGGGCGGACGCGTATTTGGTCCTTTCCTCACTCCCGAGAGCGAGAGTATCTTCTGGGTGAATGAAGCTTTTGCCGACCCGGAGCAGTTCCGATCATTTCTGGCGTCGGGCGATTGGAACATCGGTGGTGAACGCGTGTGGATTGCCCCCGAAACCCAATACCTGGTTCGGGATCGTGCAGACTTTTGGGGGACGATTCATATTCCTGAGCAGATGGACCCCGGTGTGCAGCTTTTGAGTGCTGTCGGCGAGGGATGCTGGAAGGTGTCGCAGAACCTGCTGCTTGACGCCTACAACTTCGCTTCCGGCCAAAAGCAATTGCGCCTGGATAAGTGGTTCGCCCGGGTCGAGGACCCGCTACGGAACCTGAATGTCTACGCTGAGCTGATCCAGGATGTCCTGTTCGCCGGTTATCAGCAAACAGTGCAATTGTCCGAGACTCGCCGAGATGAGATTGTAAGCGAATCATGGAATCTTATTCAACTGCGCCCAGGCGGCCACGTACTCATCCCCACCACCCCTCGGCCCGAATACAGCGATTACTTCGCCCCCATCGATGACCAGCATCTGACGATAGAGCCCTGGGGGATGCGCCTGAAGATCTCAGGGCGGAAGCAGTATAAAGTGGGGGTTCAGGCGGCGCAGACCTTTGGGCGCCTGGCCTATTTCAATCGGTGGCATGAGGGACAGGCCACTCTTATCGTGCGCAATTTTTTCAATAATCCTTCGGCCCCCTATGCCGAGGAGCCGGCAGCGCAGCCCCATCGCCGTGGCCGCTCCATCCACATCTATAATGACGATGGCGCCTTGGGCGGTTTTGGTGAGTTAGAGGTCAATGGCCAGACGATTGGCGGTGTCAGCGGTCGTTCCACCACCACCGATCAGGTCGCCTTGTGGTTCTATCTCGGAGCCCCGGCCCGCATTAAAAAAATCGCCTCATTTTTGCTTGGTACACCCATCTAAAGGAGAGTCAATGATGAATCACCTACAAAAAACGGTAACATTTGGTTTGATCGTGACGACGAGGGGTTTCTTCAATCCCCAGCTTGCGGTTGAAGCCAGAAAGAAGTTGCTGGCCAAGCTGGATAAACTTGGCTACGCCTCTATTATCCCCGCTGAGGATGCAACCCCCAACGGCGCCATCGAAAGCTACCAGGATGCCAAGATCTGCGCCGGCCTGTTCAAGCAGCACCGGGATGAGATCGATGGTATCCTGGTCGTCTTACCCAATTTTGGGGATGAACAGGGCATCGTACAAACGATTGACATGGCAAAGTTGGGCGTACCTGTGATGGTGGTGGCCCTGGATGATGACGACCCCACCCATCTTGGCCTCCAGGAGCGACGAGACGCCTTTTGCGGCAAGCTCTCGGTGACCAACAATCTTTATCAATACGGCATCCCCTTCACCGACACGACTTATCATTCCTATTCGCTGGATAGCGAAGAATTCGTCAAGGACACTGATTTCTTCGCCCGGGTGTGTCGCGTGGTCAAGGGCTTAACGCATCTGCGCGTGGGTGCTATCGGAGCCAGACCGGCACCTTTCAACACAGTGCGCTTCAGCGAGAAGTTGTTCCAGGCCACGGGCATTACCACTGTCACGGAAGATCTTTCGAACATGATTGCCCGCGCCCAAGGCCTGGAGGCGCTAAAACCGCCAGCGGTTGAGGCAAAGATGGCGGAGATCAAGGCCTACGGCACCATCCCCGACTACGTCCCTGAGGAGAATATCCGCAAACAGGCCGCCTGGTCGGTGGCTCTGGATCAGTGGATAGAGGAGAACGACATCCATGCCAGCGCCATTCAGTGCTGGACCTCGGTGCAGCTCAATTATGGCTGTGCCACCTGTTTGTCCATGAGTATGATGGGTGAACGGTTGATGCCCAGCGCCTGCGAGGTGGATGTTGCCGGGGCTGTTTCTATGGTTGCCTTACTCCTGGCTTCGGGGAATCCTCCCGGCTTCCTGGATTGGAACAACAACTATGCGCAAGATCGAAACAAGGTGATCAACACGCATTGCAGCAATTACCCCAAGAGTTTCATCGGTGGTGACATCGAGATATCGAATCTGGATGTCATCGGCGCCTCTGTGGGCCCTGAAAAGGCGTTTGGAGCCATCAAAGGCCAGGTGGCGTCGGGCCCCATGACTTTATTCCGCATGTCAACCGATGACAGGCGAGGTGTGATCAAGGCCTATGTGGGGGAAGGCGAATTTACCGACGATCCCGTCAACATCCATGGCGGCGTAGCGATTTGTCATATTCCCAATTTGCAGAGACTGATGAAACATCTGACCAAGAACGGATTCGAACATCATATTGCAATGACCCGTGGCCACTATGCTGATGTGTTGGCAGAGGCAATCTCCACCTATCTTCCGTGGGAGCTCTACCGCCATCAGTAGCGAGGTAATGTTGGGGCTATAAGGAGGGCATATTTCCCTGTAGCTCCCCCACCACACCATGTGCGGTGCACTTTGACCACAAGGAGATGCACCCTAAGCATGAATTGGTTATTGTTTTGCAGCCAATTCATAGAGACAATTCGAACAACATTTTCGAAGGCTCCAGCTCAGGCGATAGTGCTTCCAATACCTTCAAAGCGCACCACAACATGGCCATTCCATTATAAGGAGGTGATCATAAAAATCAAAACTAAAAACAGTCCTGATAACCCAAACTTCTATTTCATTTTCTTCTGATTCCAACAAGGAAGGTAACTTATGGAGAAGAAAACAATTAGTCGGCGCGAGTTTCTACGCCTCGGGGCCATAACTACAGCGGGAGCAGCTTTAGCTGCTTGCGGTGGTGCCGCCGCCACGAAACAACCTGCCGCCACCACTGCTCCAGCGGCAGCGACAGCCGCCCCGGCGGCGACGAGTGTTCCTGTGGCGACGGCTGCCCCTGCCGCCGCGGAAGTCACGCTCGACGTCATGTCTTTGGCCGAATATGAGGCCCCCTATCGCGAGATATGGAATGTATTCAACGGTAGCCATCCCGGCATCAATGTCAATGTGTTCTCCATCAACGAGGATACATCTGCCGCCTACGAGGCGAAAGTCGCCGGCGGCTACTTGGCCGCCATCGAACTCACCCAGGAAATGCAGATCTTCTTCGATAAGAACAACTACGAGATGGCTGTTGACCTGAGCACGCTGGAATTCCCCTGGTGGGATCGCTGGCAGTTTGATGTTCTTCATGCCTGGCCAGACCTTCACGGCTTGCCCGGCCCCCGTTCTCTCGATGTCTTCCAGGGCTATGTCTTCACCTGGCAATGGAACGACGAGCTCATGCAGAAGTCCGGTCTCGATCCGCAAAGGGATGTCAAGACCTGGAGCGATCTGAAGAAGTGGCTCTCCGAGGGCGCTGACTGGGCGGCCAAGACCGATGGTGTAGACTGGTTCTACAATCAAGCCTGGCACAACTGGGTGTTTGGCAACAACTACATGGACATGCTGCCGCTCGCCTTCTCTGATGGGCAACGAGACCGACAGGTGGATTGCTGGCTGGGCCGCACTAAATTCAATGCCACCGATTCCCCCTATCGCCATGTCTATGAATTCTTCCTCGAAGCCAATGACAAGGGCTGGATTCCGCCCAAGCTGTGGACGCGGCAATGGGAAGGCGACATGGAAGCCTCCTACATCGCCGGCAAATCCGTAATGATGCTGCACGGCCCGTGGGTTTGGGACAAGGCTCTGGCTGCCGGCTCTGAATTCGCCGTCAATGGCCACCAGGCCGGCCTCCCCATAACGCCGCCTGCCGAAGGCCAATCCCCCTGGATTCAAGGCGCACTGCCACCGAACATCGATAACCAGTGGTTCATCCGCACGGGCAACGAGAAGACCGACCATTGGGACAAGACGCAAGCCGCCTGGTCCTGGTTCTGGAGCCCGGATGCCGTGCCCATGAAAGCGCAGGCCGAAGGCCGCTGGCCGCTTTACGATCTGGACAAGCCCCTCGACTTGCAGGGGCCGCAATACCAGGCCGTTCTCAAGGAGATCGGTACTAAAGGCGGCAAATGGGCCGACGTCAAGTGGGAACAAGGTCTCACCGGCAACGTCAAATCCAGCCCCTATCGCAATAAGGGTTCGAGAGGCGTCTGGGACTGGGAGTCCAATGGCAACAACGAAGTCTTCGCCAACCTGTTGCAAGGAAAGATCGACGTGCAGGGAGCCCTGGACGTCGCTCAGCGCAACTGGGAAGAAAGCTACGACATCCCCGAATCTGTCAAGAACGCAAGCTGACGACCCATACTTCCCGGAGGGCGGCCCTTGGGGGCTGCCCTCCCCCTCCTACGGAGGATCGACTTATGCGGGCAACAATAGTACCGCCCACGGGAAATCCACTTTCCCGTTCGCAAGGCAAAAGAAAACTGAGCAAGTTGGAAAAGAGACGCATGTTGCGAGATTGGATGTTCATTTCTCCCCAACTCTTCATCTTTGTCCTGCTGACCATCGTTCCCTTCATTGTGGCCATTCCCATCTTGTTTACAGATATGGCGCAGTTCAATGATCCCCAGATCAACCCCGTAGGATTGCACAATTTCCTGGCCTTATTCACCGACTCCGGCGTGCAAGCCGACTACCTCCCTGCCCTGAGGCGGACAGTCATTTTCGTTGTCCTCAATTACACCACAGTCTTTATCTTTGGCCTCAGTCTGGCGCTGCTCATGTACGAAGTTGGCTTTCGCGGGGGCTTTTTTACGGTGGTTTATCTGCCACTGATGGTCTCGGGTCTGGCCGTTGGCTATATGGCCGTGATGCTCTTTAGCAAAGAAACAGGCACGGTCAACTTGCTGCTGCGTGAAACCGGTCTCATCAAGAAGCCGATCGACATTTATTCAGCGCGGGGCACGGCGTTCATTCTGCCCCTCATGGTGGGCTGGCGTTATGCCGGCTACAACATGGCGATCTTCCTCGCCGGTCTGCTCTCTATCCCCAAAGAAACCATCGAAGCATCCATTGTGGATGGGTCCAACTATTGGCAGAGGTTGTGGCATGTCTACTTTCCGCAAATGCTGCCTTCCTTTCTCTTGGCGACCACGATGTGCCTCATCGGCTCTTTTGCCGTGTTCGATGAACTCGTTGCCTTGGGCGCTCTCTATGTCAACCCCGAGGCCAAGTTGCTCAGCGTCCTCTTCTTCACCTACGGTTTTCAGATTGACCGTTTGGCCATGGGCATGACCCTGGCGGTGATGACATTTTTGCCCCTGGTGATCTTAGGCGTGGCGCTCCAGCGTTTACAGCGGCGCCTGCAATACTGATCGAGGAGCTAACCCCGAAATGACGAATACCCCTACACTTCCTACCAAAAGCAAGAAACGATTCCGCAGCGTGGCCAGCCGCAGGCGCTGGTTAAGAGTCTTCGCCCTCTTTGTGATGTTGACGTACACGGTAGTGACCCTTTTTCCTTTCTATGCCCTCTTCATCCGTTCTTTTGTCAGCACCAAAGATTCGGCCGACCTGCATTTATGGATACCCGAAGCATCCGAAGTGAACATGAATGCCCAGGTGGGAAACTTGAGTGTTTTCTATGATTTGGATTTGAAGGGTTTGAAGGATGCTTTTGGCATCCCGCAGACCGATTTCATCATGTCGCGCACGACCTTGCGACAATTGGGGGAAAAATATGACATCCCCGAGGCGAAAATCAGAGAGTTCTTTGCCGGCTTTTACACATTCAATGGCTGGAAGACGCTTTTGACCGGAGATTTGTATGGCACCAGTTTTTGGGGGGCGCTGGCGCGCACCTTGCTGATTACGATCATCAGCGTGGTGGTGGGCATCATCCTCTCCATCTTCACGGGCTATGGTCTGGCAGGCCTCAGGCGCCGGGACCAAATGGTGGTCTACAACATCTACTTATTACAAATGGTCATTCCCGCCATGTTGATCCTGTTACCGCAGTTTTTGATGTTTCAGTGGTTCTTCAAATTATTTCCCGGCTATGGGAATGCCGGGTTTATGCGTTACGGCCTCCAGCTTCTGGCGATTATCCTCATCAACATTAAGGGTACGGCGCTTTCGACCATGATTTTCACCGCTGCCATTAGCGCCATTCCTCAAGAAGTCGAAGATTCGGCGATGATCGATGGCGCCAGCAGTTGGCAATACGTTCGTCATATCTTGTTGCCCCTGCTCAAGGTGCCCATCGTTAGCCTGCTCGTGATTATGTTGCCTTTGGTTTACAACCAGTTCCTTGAACCCTACGTCTATCTCGATCCGGCTAACTCCACCCTCTTGCCCTTCATCCAAAGCGCCGTGGGGCAATTCTCCACCAATTTCCAACTCATCTACTCCGCCATTTTCGCCTCTGTTCTGCCCATGGTGATCGTCTATCTCCTCTTCCGGCGGATGTTTGTCGAGGGCGTCATGGCGGGGGCGATCAAGGGTTAAGCGTATGCAGTTCATCACCGACGGCAAGCGACCGACGAGTCAGCGCGTTGTTTTTCAGCCACGTGCCTGGCAAGGCATGCAGCGTGGCGTCAATCTAATCATCAAGGCCGTTGCTCCTACGCTGGGTCCCCGCCCTCGTCTCGTGGCTCTTTCTCCTCAGTTTGGCGACACCGAGATCGATGTTTACGACAACGCCGGCGAGATCGCCCGTCGTATCTTACAGATTCGCGGACGGGATGCTGATGTGGGGGCCATGCTCGTGCGCGACATGCTCTGGCGCCTGAAAAATCAGGTGGGTGATGGTACCGCCACTGCCGCCGTGATCTTCGGCACGGTCTATAACGAAGGCATCCACTATCTCATCTCGGGCGGCAATGCCCGCCGCCTGCAGACGCATCTGGAAAAAGGAACGAAGATCATTCTCGATACCCTTTCTCAGCAAACCAGGCCCATCAAAGGCAAAGAAGACCTGGCTAAACTGGCCGAATCGATCTCTTACGATCCCGAGCTTTCCCGCTATCTGGGTGAGATATTCGATATCATCGGCGCTTATGGCCGGCTTGAAATCCGCAAGGGACGGTCGCGTCAGATCGAACGAGAGTACGTCGAGGGGATGTATTGGGAGCGAGGACTGATGTCTCGGGGGATGATCGCAGACTGGGATCAGCTTCGTACCGAATTCGAAAACGCCACCCTCCTCATTAGCGATCTCGAGATCGAAACGCCTCAGCAGCTCTATCCTGTGCTCGAGTTGGCGCTCAGAAACAAGATTCCCAATCTCATCATCGTCGCCGCCAAGATGACCGATAGTGCCCTTGGCTTTTTGCTGGCCAACAAACAGCCCGAACGCTTCCAGGTTGTGGCGGTGACCACGCCCGAATATGGCAAAGAGCCGCAAGCTGCGGCGTTACAGGATATGGCCCTGCTCACCGGAGGCCGCGCCTTCATCAAGGTCGCCGGTGATACCTTCGATCATGTCAGTCTGGACGACTTCGGCCATGCCCGTCGCCTCTGGGCAGATCTGCGTAATTTCGGCATTACCGGCGGCAAGGGAAACCCCCGCGCCGTGCGCCTTCATATCCAAAAGCTGCGCCAGGCCTATCAGTACATCGACGATCCCGTGTCCAAAGAAGCATTGCTCAAACGCATCGGTAAACTCATGGGCGGTTCGGCAACGCTTTGGATCGGTGGGATTACAGAACGAGAGGTGGAGCGCAGAGATGATCTCGCCAGGCGTACGGCCGCGGCCATGCGTTCGGCGATCGAAGAGGATGTGCTGCCTGGCGGCGGCTCCGTTTTTCTCGAATGCCGTGATGTGCTCAGGGAACAGCGGGATGCTTCCACCGAGCCTGACGCCCGCGCTGCCTACGAAATCCTGCTAAAGGCGATGGAAACCCCCGCCCGCACCATCATCCGCAATGCCGGTTTCAACGACAGCGATGTGATGGCCGAACTACGGCTGGCCGGGTCCGGCTTTGCCTTCGATGTAGTGAATGAAACGCCCGTCCACATGGCGACGGCCGGCATCTATGATCCTGCTGGCGTGGTCAAAGCCGCGGTGTTCACTGCTATCCATACCGCTGCTTTGGCATTGACTATCGATGTCTTGGTACATCATGCCGAGCCGGAACAAGCTAAACCCCTCGGCCCCACTGCCCGCATGAAGTTATAGAACTATGGATGAAAGACCGTTTGCAAACACTATCTCTCAGTTAGCAGCATCGCCCCAGCTTGCCCGGGATGGCCTCTGTTTTGCCGCCAGTGTGCAGGGATTGCTTCGCTCTGCCGATGGGGGGCAGAGCTGGACGGATGCTTATCAAAGCCTCGATCTCCCTACTGCCCTCCCCACCCCCGCCATAGCCCTGTCCCCCACCTTCGTTCGTGATCGTACGGTCTTTGCCGGTGTGTTGGGCGGGCTGCTGCATTCTCATGATGCCGGGCACACCTGGCTGGTGGCAGAGCTGCCGGCGCCGCCGCCACTGGTAATAGCCTTGGGCCTTTCCCCCGCCTATGAACAGGACGGCACCCTGTTTGCAGGAACGATGGAAGATGGCATTTTTTGCTCGCGGGATCGTGGGTATCATTGGGAAGCCTGGAATTTTGGCTTGCTCGACCTGAATGTGCTGGCGCTGGCCGTGTCCCCGGCATTTGCTGCGGATGAAACGGTGTATGCTGCCGCCGTGTCGGGTATTTTCCGCAGCAGCAACGGTGGGCGCGCCTGGCGGGAAACTCCCTTTTCATTGGACGACGCCCCCGTGCTCAGCCTGGCCCTTTCTCCCCAATTCGTTGAAGACAATACGCTTTTCGCCGGCACCGAGGCGCATGGGCTGTTCAAATCGATGGATGGGGGTCAGAGCTGGGTGCGGTTGGCCCCTGATTTGCTCCGGGCTTCGGTCGATGCCATCGTACTCTCTCCCCACTATCCTACACAGCCCCACCTGCTGGTGCTGGCCCATGGCGAACTCCTTGTCTCGCGGGATGATGGTCGCAACTGGGAACCCTGGCCCGGCTCCGCCCGCATCGATCAACAGATCACCGCCGTCTTGGCTGCCGGGGGCCTGGATGAGGGAAACACTCTACTGGTAGGCATGGCAGATGGAAGCACAACGATACTTTGATCGCCAGGTTGCTTGGTGGCCCGGTCATTCCCAAACGAGTCACCCGGAAGTTTCATGGTTGTGTCCCCCTGAGTTCCGGTTGAACCATTTTATACCCTCGATCTGCTGGGCGATGGGCGTTGTCACGACACAGTGAGCCCCCTGAGTTCCGGTTGAACCATTTTATACCTGTCAGGTGGCCAGATTCCCAAATCCAGGAGTTAACTCATGAATATGAAAGCCGTTCGTAAAACAGCACGGGGGCCGGGGCATGTCGAACTTTGTGATGTGCCCGTGCCCGAAATCGGCCCCAACGATGTCCTCATGAAGGTTTACGCTGCCGGTGTATGCGGCAGCGATATCCTCATCGAAGACGACAAACATTTCTATCGTGCGCCTGTCACGCAGGGACATGAATTTTCTGGCATTGCCACCAAGGTCGGCAAGAACGTTACGCGTGTGACGGAAGGCGATAAGTTCGTGGCCGACATCGAGTGTGGCGACGGCGACTGGCTCGGCGTCACCATCGACGGCGCCATGGCCCCCTTCATGCGCGTGCCCGAGCATGTCATCTATCGCCTGCCCGAGCATGTTTCGCTGCGAGACGCAGCCTTGGCCGAACCCGTTGTCGCCACACACCACCTGCTGCAGGAACGGGCTCAGGTGAAGGTGGGGGACGATGTGGTGATTGTGGGCCCCGGGCCCATGGGCATCGTCGCCACCCAGTACGCCAGGATTTGCGGCGCCCGTCGCGTGTTTCTGATCGGCCTGCGGAGTGACGAAAAACGCCTGGAAATCGGCAAGCAGGTGGGGGCAGATTATGTGTTGTTCGACGAAGAAGACCCGGCCAAAACGGTGATGGATGTGACGGATGGGAAAGGCGCTGAATTTGTGCTGGAATGCTCGGGCGGTGAGGGTGTGCAGACAGCCATCGACTGCGCCCGTAAAGCGCACGAGGGTCCCGGCGGCAAAGGCGTGGTCGTTTTCATCAGCCTGTGGGGGAGGCCCATCACGGTCAATCTCGATGAAGTCAGCCTGGGGCAACTCGACATAAGAGGTAGTTGGAGCTGGAATGGCCGGGAGACCTGGGAGCACGCCGTCGATCTGCTGGATCGTGGACTCTTCAACTTCGATCCTGTGGTCACCGGCCATTATGAACTTGAAGAATGGGCGCAGGCCTTCGCCAATTTGCGCGCCAAGCGAGACCTGAAAGCACTGATCCATCCCAACGGTATCGAGTGGGATGGTAAATAGGAGCGGAATGAGCAAACTCAAGTACAGTTATTTTCAGCTCACTTTTGGCCAGAAAGAGGCCTATCTGCACCCTGAAAGGACCTATGAACGCCTGACCCGCTGCGGCTACGAGGCCATCGAGATCTGTCCCCCCAAGGGGCGTTATGGTCTGGGCGTGAGCATGGAAGATTACCTGGCAACGCACAAGCGCCTCAAGGCCGATTTCGGCCTGGAGGTCTCGTGCATCAACGAATGCTGGGGCGAGATGTGGGACCCCTTTTCCCCGGTCTTCAAGACGCTGACCGAGCAGAAAACCGCGGACCTGGCCGTGGCTGAGACCAAATCCACCATTGATTTTGCGGCGGAATTGCAGGCGCCTTTCGTCACCATCGCCGTGGCCATCCACGATGTGATCACGGCCGACAATGTGGGCGAAGCCACGGCTATCGCCGTCGGCGCCCTACAACGCATGTCCGATTATGCGGCAAGCAAGGGAGTACGCCTGGTATTCGAAGCCACCAATCATCTGGAGATGGGGAAATTCGTCAATACCGCCGCCAATCACAAACGCATGATCGAGCTCACCGGCCGCGATAATATCGGCATCCAGCTTGATTGGTTCCATGTCAATCTGGAAGAGCTGAACCCTTACGAAGCCGTGATGGATGCCCAGCCATTGCTCTGGCACCAGCATTTTCGGGATTCCAACTCGCTGACGCCGGGCTACGGCAAGACTGATTTCAAGGCTGTTTTTCGAGCGCTGAAAAAGACCGGCTACAACGGCTACTGCACCATCGAAAGTGCGCCCATGATCCCCGATGCGGACACAGCAGCGAAAGACGGCATCGACTACCTGAGGTTCATGGAGCGCATCGCCGAATACCAGATCCGTCCCGAATTCCCCAACGGTTATGCCTTCCCCAACTTGGCGAGCAGGCCAACTCTGCTTCGTAGATAGGATTAACCCGCCCGAACACGGATCGGGCTGAACGCGACGCGGCATATGCCTCAATCGCGCCAGTCGCATCCGTGATGCGACGGCCACTACAAGAAAGGAGTCGCTATGAACAAAGCTGAAATTCTGGAAGCTGCGCGGGCACAGATTCGCGCCGAGGGCGAAGTGCTCATTGGCATCGCCGGGCAAATCGATGAATCGTTTATCGACGCCGTGGAGCTCGTCGTCAATTGTCCGGGCAAGATCCTGGCCACCGGCGCCGGCACCTCGGGCACAATGGCCCGGCGTCTGGCTCACCTGCTCGCCACCTGCGGCATGTCCGCCTTCTACCAGCACCCCGGCGAGGCGCTGCATGGCCCCTCTGCCGCCATTGCTGCGGGTGATGTGATTATCGCCCTCTCCAAAGCGGGGAAGAGCCAGGAACTGAACACTTTTTGCAAGGTGGCCAAAGCGCGCGGGGCCAAGATCATGGCTTGGACCTGGTATCCCGACTCTCCTTTGGGCCAGATCAGCGATGTCGTCCTGCAAATCCGTCCGGATGAGAAGGGTGAGGGCGAGGACGTCCTGCCTTTTGGCAGCTCATTGGCCAATGGCGCCGTGGGCGATGCCCTGACACTCATCGCCAAACAGATGCGGGGTTTCGATTTACACACCCTGGTGCAGACGCATCCCAGCGGCGCTACCTCTGACTTGGTCAGATGATTACGTTCCCGCAGGATGACTTATGGGATTACTCTGCAAGATTTGCGTTGTGCGCGAGGATTATCACTGATGTCATGCTGAGTGAAACGAAGCATCTCATCGTCACATGCACGCCACACTCAACTGGAGCCAGGTTCATGAAAGCAGCATTCCTCACCGGTCCGCGCACTCTTGAAGTGCGAGAGATACCAGAGCCCGTCTGCCCGGAGGATGGCCTCGTTCTCAAAATCGGTGCTTGCGGCGTCTGTGGTTCCGACCTGCGCCGCTGGAAGAAGGGGCCGCCCGAGGGTGTGGAGAGTTATACTCCCGGGCACGAGATCGCCGGCGAGATCATCGCTGTCGGCGATCAGATGACCCGGTTTCAAGTGGGTGATCGCCTTGCCGTCGCCCCCGACATCCACTGTGGGCATTGTTGGTACTGCGAGCGGGGCATGGTCAATCTTTGCGATACCCTGCGGTTTATCGGCATAACTCCCGACATTCCCGGTGGTTTTGCCGAGCAGATGGTGTTGACTCATGATATTTTGGAAAACGGTATTGTGCATAAGATGCCGGCGGATATGTCTTTTCGCCTGGGTGCCCTGGCGGAACCGCTATCTTCGGTCATTGCCGCACATGACAAGGCGGGCACAAGCCTGGATGATGTGGTGGTGATCCTGGGCGCCGGACCGATTGGCTGTCTGCATATCATGGTAGCCAAGGCGCGGGGTGCGCAGGTGATTGTGTCGCAGCCAAGTGAGGTGCGGCGGGCGGCGGCGGCTCGTTTCCAGCCGGAGGCGCTGGTCGATCCATTCAACCAGGATCTGGTGGCGTTTGTGCGGGAGTATACCGGTGGGCTGGGGGCGAGTATTGCCATCTGTGCCAATCCCATGGCGGCAACGCATGCGCAAGCGGTCGAGTTGACGCGTAAGGCCGGACGCATCGTGCTGTTTGGCGGCTTAGCCAGGGCCAATCCCATGACAACGCTGGACGGGAACAGAATTCATTACGGGGAACAGGAGGTGGTGGGGGCGTTTTCCTACCATCCCACCAAGCACGAAACCGCTGTTAGCCTCCTCCATCGCCACATTTTTCCCGCCGAAAACTTGATTACCCACACCTTCACGCTTGATGACATCGCCCAGGCCTTCGAGACCGCGGCCAGTGGCGCCGGTTTGAAGGTGCTGGTGCAGCCGTAATGTGGCCGCTTATGATCCGCGGTTGCAGATTTATCACCGCATCTACCCTTTGCTGCGTGAGTTGAACCACGCCGTGGGGGGCTGAACGTATGAAGAAATCGGAGTTAGACATGAAGAAATCTGCTTACATTGTCATTGGCCATACACACGAAACACCCTACAAGGTCTGGGTGGTGATGATCTATGCCCGTGAAGACGTGGCTCAGGAGCATTGCCAGAAAGCTGCTGCCGAGGCCAAACGCATCCATGCCAACATCAAACGCGCAGTCATGCTGCGCGGCAAGCCTTTTACTCAGCCCGAACTTGAGCGATTCTGGGCCAATAACCCCTATGATCCGGATATGAATCTGTCCGCCAGCGGCGCCACTTATGAATGTATTCAGGCTCCGCTTGCCACTGGTTTGATTCTGCAGTCGCAGGAGGCAGCGGCAACGTAAAGCAATGAGCTGCCCTCGGAGATTGGCGCATTGTTCTTAGCGAACGTCTAAAAATTACTTTTCGTTTTGCTCTCGCTGACTGAAGTCAGGCTCTTCAGGCCTGCGGCCAGGAGTCGGCCTGCTCCATGTGGTGAAGATGGGACGGCGATGGCCGATTCCCGGCGCAAAGCGTCCAAAGAGCCCGAGTCTGCCCTCGAGCGCA
>JAADGC010000029.1 GCA_013152585.1 Chloroflexota bacterium | reverse complement strand
ATCGGCAACGTTGGTGCGGGGGAATTGCTCGCCCGGCATGGCTGCTGTACGGGAACCGGACGTGTTGACAACAGCCCACCGAAACGGCGCCGGGTGAATCGGGCTTGCCGGCATCACGAAACGTCACCTTATTGACGTCGGCGCCTCGCTGTCAACAAGATGGGACGGCGCAGGCCGTCCTCTGGCCGCAGGCCTGAAGAGCCTGACTTCAGTCAGCGAGAGCAAACCGAAAGGTCATCGATGGACGTTCCCTTGGCAGAAACAGGATCACTTGTTTCTGGACAGGGCCTAATGTGTTTCCTGAGAATAAGGTCGGCCCAATGCCGCCGGCGCGTCTGCCCGGCCCCGGCGGTAAAGCAGCGCCAGCAACGTCAGCACATAAGGTAACATCAACAAAAATTCGTAAGGGATA
This sequence comes from Chloroflexota bacterium, assembly GCA_013152585.1. Lineage (GTDB taxonomy): Bacteria > Chloroflexota > Anaerolineae > J102 > J102 > JAADGC01. The sequence continues at coordinate 48,721 of JAADGC010000029.1, read as the reverse complement.
ACGCCAGCCCCGCGCTCGACCTGACTCAGAGCCTGGATGCGATATTGCAGGGCATCGGCCAGCCCGAACAGAAAAGCACCCACCAGCGCCAGCCCCGGGCGCCAGCGGGCAAAGATGACCAACGCCACGGCGATCCAGCCTCGACCGGCCGTAATTCCCTCGCGAAACATGCGCAATTGCACCACCGTAAGGACTGCCCCGCCCAGCCCGGCCAAACCAGACCCCAATAAAGTAGAGACATAGCGAACAAGCACCACGTTCACGCCCGAAGTCTCCGCGGCGGCAGGATTCTCGCCCACGGCACGGATATTCAGCCCCCAGGTAGTGCGGAACAACAGGAACCAGATGACGAACACCAGCAACACAGTGAGATAGACCGTCGCATCATAGTTGAAAAGAAGATCGCCGAGCACGGGGATATGGCTCAAGAGGGGGAACGATACCGGCTCCAGCCCCGAGACCCGCGCCGTCAACGAGCTGAATTCCTGGCGATAAAGATAATTGGCCATGCCCTGTCCGAAAACCACCAGCGTCACCCCGGCGATCACCTGATCCACCTGCAACGAGATGCTGAGAACCGCCATGAGCAGGCCCATGGCCATGCCCGTGAAAAAGCCGACCGCCAGGCCCAGCCACGTGCTCCAGGCACCGGTGATACCCGCCAACGGTCCATTTTCGAGATAATAGGCGGCCATGAATCCACTCACAGCACCCATGATCATCATCCCCTCCAATCCCAAATTCAAAATACCGCTACGCTCCGTGATAATTTCGCCCAAAGTCGCCAGCAGCACGGGCAATGCCAGACGTACCGCAGCCGTGATCAGGGCGATGAGAAAACTCCACTGCAAAATCTGGTCCCAATTCATCGGTTTTGCCTCCTTCTCACCAGCGCATCTACAGCCAACACCGAAAGCACAATGATCGCTTGAATTGCATCTGCCAGGGCGTCGGGCAGACCTGAGACGACGTGCATGGATTCGGCGCCGATAATCAGCGCCGCGAAAAGAATCGACGCCACTGCCACCCCCACCGGATTCATGCGCCCCAGCAATGCCACCAATATGCCGGTGAAACCATACCCGCCGGAGATATCGCCTTTCAACCGTGTGTGCAAGCTACTCACTTCGATGATGCCGGCCAGGCCGATCAGGGCGCCGCTGAAGCCCATGACGAAGAGGATGGCCCGCTCGACGTTGATGCCGGCGTAGCGGGCGACACTGGCGCGAGACCCCACAGCGCGCAGACGAAAACCCAGGGGAGTGGACCAAAGTAACACATACACAAACGGGACTAACAGAAATGCCAGCAGCACGCCCAAATGAATGCGCGTGCCGAAGAGATGCGGCATACGCGCTGCCGCCACAAACTGGGCACTTTCCGGCAGGTATCCGCCCGGGTCCTGGAGGGGGCCTCGGGCCATGTAGAGCACGAAGAAAAGGGCAATGTAGTTCAACATCAGGGTGGAGATGATGACATTCACATTCCACCGCACTTTCATGTATGCCGCCAGCAACGCCCACAACATGCCACCAATCGCGGCCGCCATCAGCATCATCATCAGCAACAGGGGCTGAGGTAAATTCGGAAAAGAAAGGGCTATGACGCTACCAAACAACGCCCCCATAAAAAACTGCCCCTCCCCGCCGATATTCCACACCCGAGCCCGAAAAGCCACCGTCAAGCCCAGGCCCACGATGAGCAATGGCGTCGCTTTAAGGAACGTTTCGGTGATCTGACGTTGGCCGCCAAAAGCACCACGCAGCATCGCCCAGTACACCTCGCCCACGTTGGCTCCGGCCAGCAAAACCAATATGGCGCCGATCGATAGACCCATGATCCCGCCGACCAGAGGAGCACCCAAGGCCCGGGCCAATGATCTTGCCCGAGATGGATGCGCAGGCAATTCAGAGATGGGTGCAGTCATGCCGTCGCCTCCGAGTGCTCCATATGTTTGGACCCGGCCATCAACAGGCCGATTTCGTTGATATCGGCATTAGCCGCGTCGATAACTCCCACCACCTCCCCTTCATACAACACTGCGATCCGGTCACTGAGCGCCAATATCTCGTCCAGTTCCGTCGAGATCAGCAGGATCGCCACGCCTCCGTCTCGCTGCTTAACGAGCTGCTCGTGCACATACGCCACCGCACTCACATCCAGCCCGCGCGTCGGTTGCGCCGCCAAGAGCACCTTGGGATTCCGCGTCAGCTCCCGGGCCAGGATCATTTTTTGGGCATTGCCGCCCGAAAGAGAGCCCGCCGTTGTATCGCCCGTGGCTCCACGCACATTATACGCCGAGATCAGCTCCTGCGCCTTGCTGCGAATCATATTCCAGTTCAAAAATCCCCGCCGGGTAAAGGGAGGATCGCCAATGCGCTGCAGGAACATATTCTCGGCCACCGTAAAATCGGGCAGCAGGCCCATGCGATAGCGATCAGATGGGATGTGGGCCAGGCCCATCTGGCCGATCTGGCGAGGCGTGCTATGGGTGGCTTCCTGACCGCATATCTGCACCCGACCGCTCGTCTCCCGTCTCAACCCCGCGATCACTTCCTCCAGCTCACTCTGGCCATTGCCGGCCACGCCGGCGATGCCTAAAATCTCGCCCGATCTCACTTCGAGATTGATGCCGCGTAAAGCAGGAAGATTGCGATCACTGTTGGCCCAAAGATCGATGACGCGTAGACGGGGTTCCGCCGGTTTGGCCACACCTTTGGCTACAGTCAGCAACACATCCCGACCAACCATCATGCGCGCCAGCATCTGCTTATCCACGTCGGCCGGTTTCACCGTGGCGACCACCTTTCCATCGCGCAACACAGTGATGCGGTCGCTGGTCTTCAGCACCTCGTCTAACTTGTGCGATATGAAAACGATGGATTTACCTTCTTCCGTCAGGCGGTGCAAAATCTCCAGCAGTTCGTCCACTTCCTGGGGGGCGAGCACAGCGGTCGGCTCGTCCAAGATCAAGATATCGGCGCCACGATAAAGCGCCTTCAGAATCTCTACCCGCTGTTGCTCACCCACCGATAACTTCCACAGCTCTGCCGCCGGGTCGATGGCCAATCCGTAGCGCTCAGACAGGGCATGGAGGCGCTGATGTACCTTTTTCGTATCCTCCAGCAACGGTGAGCGTGGCGACCGCTGCCCGAGAATGATGTTATCCGATACAGTCAGGGTTTGTACCAGCATAAAATGTTGGTGCACCATGCCCAGACCATGGGCGATAGCGTCTCGGGCTGAGGAGAACGCCACCGGCTGCCCATACAGGCGCAGCTCCCCCTCGTCGGGCATATAAAGCCCGTACAGGATATTCATCAGCGTGGTTTTCCCGGCCCCATTCTCCCCCAACAAGGCGTGGATTTCCCCGGGCAACAGATCAAAATCCACGCCAGCATTGGCGAGGGCACCGGGAAAGCGCTTGACGATGCCGCGCATTTGCACAATGGGAGGGGACGTGGTGGTCAAGGGAACCTCATGAAACCGGCGTAAAGGCGGATGAAAGGAGAGGAATCAGTATGGCGGTGGGGGTGAGGTGCGAAGCTCCCCCCCACCGCGGTGCGTCGGGGCGTTATGAATACGCCCGACTACGCTTTACTGGGGGACAAACTCGACCTTCAGGGTGCCGGCGGCGATGTCTTTCATGGCCTTGTCGACGGCGGCGACGGCTTCAGCCGGAATCTTGTCCTTCAACTGCTCGTTATATTGCACCAACATGGCCCCTTCGGCAATTCCGAAACGATAGTAAGGATTGTCGAAAGTGCCGTTGTGCGTGTCTTCGAGCATCTGACTGAACAAGGGTTCCAGGTTCCAGATTAGATTGACCAGAACCACGTCCGGGCCGTTCTCGGTCATATCGCCCACGTAGCCGGTGACATAGCCACCGCGATCCTTGGCCGCTTCGATGGCACCCAGGGCGGGACCTTCACCACATTCGATCCAGAAGTCTACCCCGGCATCTACCTGAGCCAGAGCAGCCTCCTTGGCCTTGGCGACATCCACCCAATCTCCGACCGCCGTCTGGATCAAAGTGGCGTCCGGGTTCACAGTCTTGGCGCCGGCGAGGAGCGCTTCACCCATGGCATGGCACACGGGGATATCGAAGCCATACAGCGCCCCCAAGACGCCGCTCTTGCTCATGTACCCGGCCAGCACGCCGATGGGATAGGCTGCCTCGTAGAAAGGCTGATCGTAGTCAGCCACGTTCTTGGCCGTGCGACCGATGCCGCCCGCCCAGGCATAGTTGGTCTCGGGATGCTCGGCTGCGACCTCGAAGGTGGGGTCCTGAAAACTGAAAGAGTGGGCGACGATCATCTCGAAGCCCTGATCGGTGTATTCGCGCAACACGCGCCCGACATCGACATCGGATACGTTCTCAGAATAGGCGATCTTGGCGCCTTTCTTTCCCAATGCCTGCACGGCATCATAGCCGGCTTCGTTCCAGGAATTATCATCCCATGGACCGGTGAGGATAACAGCAATGCTCCCTGCGCCCGTTGTTTCGGCGGGGGCTGCTTCAGGCACGGAGGTCGAAGCTGCAGGAGGGGGAGGTGTGGCACATGCCGCCAATAAAAGGATAGCGGTAAGAAGAGCCAACAAGATCCAATACTTACGGGGTTTCATTTCTCTACTCCTTGAAGTAGGGGGCGCCTTTCGTGCTCACACAGCCACTTATTTGGCCGCTGTGTCAGCGTCTCAAGGCTTAACACTATGAAGGGTTGATCCCGACGAGTCGTTTACACAATTCTACCGCACCAGCGGCATCTGGGGAATATCCGACACCAAGCTCAGAAGCCCACTCCTCGGTGACAGAGCCACCGCCGACCATCAAGCTATACTGGTCCCGCAATCCCAATTCTGAGAATAGCTGAATCGTGTGTTGGGCAGCCGGACGCGTGGTGGTCATCAACGAAGACAGGCCGATCACATGGGCTTTACGCTCTTGGGCGGCATCGACGAAGGCGCTGGGCGAGACGTTTCGTCCCAGGTCGACCACCTCGAAGCCATGGGCACGCAGCATGGTCGCCACGATGTTCTTACCGATCTCGTGCACATCACCTTCGACCGTTCCCAACACAACAGTGCCCAGTTTTTGGCTGGCCTGCCCCGAGACGATAATGGCGGCTTCGAGGTGCTTACTGGCAACCTCCGCGGCCTCGCCCGCCATCATCAACTCTGGCAAAAAGAATTCTCCCAGTTGAAACAGGCGCCCGACCTCGGTGAGCGCCGGCACTATAACGGTGTTGATGATCTCCAGGGGATCGAGCCCGGCCTGGAGTGCCTGTTGCGTCAATTCGTTGGCGGCGTCCTCGTCGCCCTCGATAAAGGCGTCGTAGAGTGGTTTTGCGATAGATTCAGGGATACTCATGAAGCGTTCCTCCTTACGAAGAGATGGGCCGGGGAGCGTATTGAAAATTGATGCCAAGCTTGCTAAGTTCTTCTTTGACAGAATAGGTCATATCCAGCCATTCTGCTGTAGGCTGAACGGTCTCCACATCATACACTTCGGGGAAAGGACGTCCGCGGTTGGGGTTGGAAAGGGTGTGGATGTAGCCCTTCATGATTTCGGGGATTAATTCCGAGGCTTCCTCACGACTGAACCCCAACGACGCCCGTGAGGTTTCGGCGATGAAGCGCGCCTCCAAACCGGTGGTGTGGTCGCGATTGAAGCCGCCGGTTGTGCCTGCCCCTTGCATGTTGAAGCCACACACGGTCCCTACCATTGCCCCCGCCGCACATTCGTACAGCAGCTCGGTCGTGCCGGGACCGGAGAGGACGTAGATGTCGTTGAGCAGGATGATGGGGGTGTTACGCGAGAGGGCCTGGCCTACCATGGCTTGCGTCCAGATGCCCATCGGATCGGTGTTATTGACGTAGTTCAGATGGGTGAGCGAGAACATGTGGTAATCCACATCATAGAGCACGACACCCAGCAGATGATCCGCCACCGACACCACCGCCGTGCCCTCGGCCCGACCCCCCAGTCCCCCCAGCAACGGCGTCATCAGATCGACAGTGATGCCACCGATGTTGTAGAGATGGGCCACGCGGGAGAGCTGATCGAAATCGGTCTTGAGCTCCACCATCTGCGAAACGAGAATGCCATCGCTGGGACGCAGACCGGCGTCGGGATCGCAGGCTGCCATCTTGCCGGCACAAGTGAGGGATACGGCCACATCGTTGATGTGCATACCCGGTCGTCCGGCCATGCGCACGGCCTCGCGGGCCACACTGGCGTCGCGGCGAGCACCCAGCAGCTCCAGCGGTGTGCCGGGAATGATGTCCGCGCCCAGGTAGGTGGCCACCGAGCCCGCGCCCAGACAATCTACCAACGGCTCTTGGGCACACGAGAGCAGGATCTGGGGATGATACTTTTCGGAGGCAGGCGTACCGGTGGGGCCAGAGTGCATCGTGGCCGGTGTAGGATCCTCGACGCCGCGGTGGCGCATGACCACGGCGTCCTTGCCCGTGCCCAGGGTGACGGAGGAAGGTGCCATGGCGAGAATATCCAGCACCTCATCGCGACTGAAGAGGATTTGGCGTTCGGTGGACTGGCAGTAAGCGCCGAATTCGACGAACAGGTCCAGGCCTGCCTGAAAGACGCGGTCGGCCATGCCATCATCCGCGGGGACAAGCGTATTGGCATCGTATTTGATGCCATACTCCTTGACCAGTTTCCTGATCCGCTTAATCAGCGCCAACTCAAACTCCTTTTCTTTGATGTACGGGCCGCTTTGCGCCCGTTTCATAATTTCGACTAACCAGTTACTTTGCATTGTTCACTCCTCGATGGGGGATGGGAATTGGGAATCGGGAATTTCGGATTGCGAATTGCGAATTGCGGATTTGGGTGCGGCACTCTTCTGATGCACTCACAAAAGGTGCATCCATGAGGCGCCGGAGGTTGTTACACGCCGCATCACTTTCGAGTTTCGAAGGGCGAGACCCTTCGTTGGTGTTGTGCACTTGCGTGAGGGGCCTCTTCGACCCACTCAGGGTGACACGAACATGAAACTGTCGAGCGGCTAGTACACGACGGCCTGAATAATAGGAGGGTTGTCGAGCGCCCGGCGCATCCGTGATGCGCCGTTTTCGCCGCCTAACCCGCCGCATCACGGATGCGGCTAACGCTGGATAACCGTAGCGCTATTGACGCCTGCGTGTACTAGTTCGGGCTGCGGATTGATCCTCAGTGGCTTGCCTACGTCGTCTTCTCGTGGCCATGACTAAGGACTAACGACTATTTCCAGAGCATGTCAGGGGATGGCCAATCCCATTTGTGCGAGTTCTTGTTTGACCACCTCATACGTGCCCTGCCACTCTGGCGAAGGCCGAAGCATGACGGGATCGTAGACTTCGGGGAAGGGTTTTCCGATGGGGCGTTTATTCAGAGTAGGTTGATACAACGCCACCAGTTGCCGCACCAGGGCATCGGCCTCGCCCCGCGAAATGCCCGCGGCCGCGTGCGCCACCTCTGCCATCCAGCGCGCTTCCAGGCCAGAGACATGGGCGGGATGGATGCCGGCGGCAGAGCGAGGTCCGATCAGGCCACAGCTTCCCGACGCTGCCGCCATAATCGCCATGGCGGCGGTTTCGTACAACAGGGTGCTTGTACCGGGTCCGCTCACCGGCGTGATCACGAGATCGGTGAGCAGGCGGCTGTTGCGGGCCAGTGCCTGATGGCCCACGCTGATAGCCTGAATGATCTCCGGCGTGGTGTCGTTGTCGTAAAAAGGATGGGCGGGAGAGACCGAATGAGTATTGGTCATGTAGATCATCTGTAAGAGGATGCTGCCGGCCACAATGGCGATGGCCATGCCCTCTTTGCCGCCCACCGAGCCACCATAAATGGTATTGTAGAAGGCGTGAATGACGCTGCCCGTGCGCACGAGATGAGCCAGCTTGGTGAGCGCACCGTAGTCGGTCTTGAATTCGGATATCATGGCGATGTGATGCCAGTCATTGGGGCTGAAGCCCCCATACGAAGTCGCCGACAGCTCGGATAATTCTGACACCGCATTCTCCACACAGCCCAGACCCAATCCCGGCCGACCGGCGCGACGACAAGCGGCCTTGGTCAACTCGACCTCGTGCCATCCGCCCAGCACCTCCCAGGGCGAACGACTGCGTATCTCGCGGCCATAGACTCGCTCCAGCGTGCAATTGATCATGCCATCGACCAGCGACTCCTGGGCGTAGGATTGATGCACGGCCAGGTATAGATGCTCGGGAATGGGCGTGCCCACGCCGCCGCCTTTGATCGTGAGATGGGCGGGGTCTTCGACCTGACGCTTGCGCTCGGTGTGACGGTCGCCGCCTTCGCCAAACGTCACCTCGGTGGGGGCCACGGCCAGGGCGGCAAGGATCTCCGCCCGGCTAAACTTGATCTGGCGCGAGGTGCTGATGCAGTAAACACCCAGGCGCTCGGCCAGCGTCAGTCCCGCCGCGAATACGCGGTCGGCCAGGGCATCGTCAGCGGAAACCAGCTTGTCGCCGAGTGCGTTCAGATCGATATCAAATTCGACCTGCACGCGGGCGACCTCGTCGGGGACCATGAACATGTCCCATTGCGACTCCTCCACGATGGGGCCGGACTCCATCCTGTCCAAAACATCGAGTAAACGCGTGGTGTTTCTCATACATGGCCCTCCTTACGGGGCAATAACAAATTCTGGCAGACATTGACAGCCTCCACCGCGTCTTCGCCGAAGCCATCGACTCCCACAGACTGCGCCCAATCGTGGGTCACGGCGGCGCCGCCGGCGACGACAAGGAACTGATCGCGCAGGCCGTAGCCTTCCAGCAACTGCACCAGATCTCGGATGTAGGGCATCGAGGTGGTCAACAGTGAAGACATGGCGATGATGTCCGCCTGCTTCTGGCGAGCGGTCTCGATGAAGGTGCGGGGAGCCACGTTGGTGCCCAAATCCGTGACCTCAAAGCCATTGACCTGGAGCATCAACGCCACCATATTTTTACCGATATCATGAATATCACCCTGACAGGCGCCGATGACGACCCGGCCAACGATGCTGCTTTCCCCTGTCCCCACCAGCACCGCTGGTTCCAGCACCTCTTCCTGCATCGCTTTCACAACCATCCCCGCCCGCATCAGCTCCGGCAGAAATATTTCCAGGCGGGAAAAACGATCGCCGACTTCTACCAGCACCGGATCGATGACGGCGTGAAAGAATTCCAGTGGCGACATCTGGGCCGCCAACGCCTCCTGGGCCAGTTGCACACCCTGCAGCTTATTACCGGCTGTGATGCCGGCGCGCAGCCTCTCGCGCATGACTTCGATGTTACTTTCGTCTTGTTGCATAAATCGCCTCGGGGATGGGGGGAAATGATAGGGCTGCCATAAAGAGGGACTGAAACTCATCTGCCAACGGCTGGTCTACATGCTCGACCCAACGGGCGACGCCTGCAGCCTCAAGACGCATCGCTCTGTTGAGTAAGGCAATACAGGCGCCGTCACCGGCGGCATTGCCAGCCGAAGTTATTTTATCGAGAGGGCAGGGGGGGATCATGCCCAATGCCAGGGCGTAGGCCGGATCAATCACATTGCCGAATGCCCCCGCCAGAACGATGCGGTCAACGGCATCGACGCCCCACTCCTGCATGAGCAATTGCGCGGCCACAAGCAGTGAGGCCTTGGCAAGTTGGATGTTGCGCACATCCCGTTGCGACGCCACGATGGGAGACCCCGTGGCCGATTGGGTGGCGTCGACCAGCACAAAGGCTTTCAGGCCGTCGCTTTCGATCAGGTGCGGCGTATCCAATCCCCTGGCGAAACGCCCACTGGCCGTGATCACTCCGGCGGCGAACAGTTCCACCACCGCTTCGATGATGCCCGATCCACAAATGCCCCGCGCCTGGATTTTTCCCGGTGGTAATTCGTCACTCCAGCGCTCCTCGCCGATGACCTTGAAGCGCACGTCCAGGGTTTCGGGATCGATGCGAATGCGCTCGATGGCGCCGGGTGCAGCCCGCATGCCGTGGGTGATCTGCGCGCCTTCGAGGGCGGGGCCGGTGGGGCTGGATGTACACAACAGGCGTTCGCGATTGCCCAGCAACAATTCGCCATTGGTGCCCACATCGATCACGAGCATCACTTCATCCTGTCGATGAGGCTGCTCCGAGAGGATCACGCCCACATTGTCGGCGCCCACAAAGCCAGCCTCCAGGGGCAAGACATGCAGGCGGGCGCCGGGATGAAAGCGTAGGCCGATTGCGGAGGCCTTCAGATCGAGAGCATCCTCGACCACGGGAATGAAGGGGGCCACGCCCAGGGACCGCGGGTGCAGGTTCAGTGCCAAATGGTGCATGACACTGTTCCCCACCATCGTCATATCGACGATATCCCTGACGCGCAACCCCACCTGCCGGGTAGCATTCCGGGCCAGTTGGTTGATGGCGCGAATGACGGCGCCATGCAGGCGATCGCGGCCGCTGGCCACCTCGTTGGCGTAAGAAATGCGCGACATGATGTCATCGCCATAGGTCACCTGGGGGTTCATGTCCGTGGCCGTGGCCAACAGTTCGCCCGTACGCAGGTCACACAGATACGCGGCCAAAGTGGTCGAGCCCACATCGACCGCCAGGCCCAGCGGCTGTTCATGGTAGCCGGGCTGCACGCGAATCACCAGCCGCTGATCCCACACGGTAAGCGTCACCGCACCATCGGCTTTATGTAGCGTTTCTGACAGCTCGCGCAGGGCGAGATAATCGAACTCGACGCCAGACAAGCCGAAACGACGTTCGAGTTCGCATAATAGGCGCTGGCGGTCGGCCCTGTCGCCCGCCCGAGTCGGCTCCAATTCGAGATAGTGCAGGCGCACAATAGGGTCTACGACAATGGCTCGCCCGGACGCCTGCTTGAGCACGACCTGCTTCTGCGCCCGACTTTCCTCTGGCACTGTCACCAGCACATCACCCCGCACCCGCGCCGTACACGAAAAGCGATAGCCCGACGGTAAAATCCCCCGCCGCCGGAACGCCAATTCCCGTTCGCCGGGTGGGCTCAGGTGGGAAGCCAGGGAATGCAGATCATATTGGGGAAACATGCCTTCTTCCACCCGTACCATGCACTTATTACAGCTTTCTCGCCCCCCACAGATGGCCTCGATCCCCACGCCCAACCGTCGCGCCGCCTCCAAAAGCGTGATCCCCTCGGGCACCATGCCACTACGTCCCGAGGGCTGAAGGACGACCTTATGTTTAGATTCGGACGCAGAATGATGAATGGCCACGATGTCTCCGAATTCCTTCGAGATGATCGGCTAAATACATGGTTTGTCCGCAGAATGTGCGAGGTATGCGTTAATCTTGGTCGAGGTAAACAAGGTGACCGGTAGACCCGAAAACCGGGCCGGTGGAAGTGACGCCGCCTATCCCCGGTCTACCGGATTCCAGGTTCACCGGGTTGTGAATGCCTTTGGTTGTGGCTATGCCAGCCTATGCGTTAATGGGTAAAACAAAAAGGAGAGGAAACCTCATCCTTGCGGGATCGGCTTCCTCTCCTCGGAGGAAATGCGTCATTGAAAGGTGGACAGCAAGCGGTCTGGCTTGGTCAGGCACTTGGGATCAACCTGACCTTACAGTTGCGGGACAGCGCCGGTTTTTCGCCTCGATAGCGATTCACCGAACTTCGCACCGGGAGTCTCTGCAAACACAAGAGTGGGTTCACACGAGACACCAGGCTCCTTCTCCAAGATTCGGAGAGGAAGCGCGTTCACCTAAGAATTGGTTATTTGACTATTATTCAAAAAAGGAACATCATTCAATATAGTGCGCAGTATACTTGATTTGACCTAAGCTGTCAAGAGGTGTTAGCCTGATCCTGGATGAAATGACCGCCTTGCGCACCCCCGCCTTGCGCTTTCTGATCCCACAAAAAGAAACCCTCTCTCTCTGACAGGAGTCAGTTCAACATGACTGTAACAAGTGAGCGACGCAAACGACAATGGGGGGAACGGGAGAACCTTATCCTGGGCACGGCTCGTCGACTCATTCACGATAAGGGCTTTTTAAGCCTGACGATGTCGGAGTTGGCCAAGGCAGTTGAGTATTCGGTGGGGACGCTCTATCGACATTTTGAAACTAAAGAGGACCTGCTGGTCGCCCTGGCCGTGCAATCCATTAGCCAAAGGGCTCTGCTGTTCGAGCAGGTACGACAGGCCAAACGGCCATCTCGCGACCGCGCCTACGGCATCCTCATCGTGCGCCTTATGCTCGCCGAGTCCAACCCCGAGACGTTCGACATCGAGCGGCTGGCTTCGTCGCCATCCATTTGGAAACGGGCGACCGAAGAGAGATATCGCACCATGGTGGCGATGGAACAACGCTGCAGCGAGGTCGTCCTCGGCATCATCCGAGACGCACTGGCAGAGGGTGATTTGCAGAGGGGATGGGTCATCGAGGGGGACATCATCTTTGGTCTGTGGTCCATCACGGTTGGTTTTCACAGACTGGTGCAATCCTTCGATGACATCCGCCAAGTAGGCCTGGCAGATGCCATCGAAGCCGTAAAAAAGAACTATCGCCTGTTGTTGGATGGCTATGGCTGGCAGCCAGTAGAAAACTGGGATGCGCTGGCAGTTGAGCAAGACTTCCGGGAAACTATTTTCCAATCCTGAGAGAAGCCCCGGCGAAACGAATTCGGGGCTCAGGGACGTTCCGCCGTCTGTAGCTCCTTCGCTTCACTCAGGACAGGGCGCCGCGATAGCAAGTCGCTGTCAACAAGAGCGGACGGCGCAGGCCGTCCTCTGGCCGCAGGCCTAAAGAGCCCGACTTCCAGTCGGCCAGTGGAACAGGGCAACGACGAGCGCAGCCCCATCCTTCACCCCGCCCATCCCTCAGGCCGAAACGTCCTGTACCAGCTCCTGTTCCATATTGTGCGGCATACGGGGCAGATACACGTTGAATCTGGCCCCACCCTCCGGCGCATTCTCAGCTTTGATACTGCCTCCGTGCAGTTGCACAATCTGCTGGCAAATCACCAACCCCAGGCCAATCCCCTTTTGTTGGGTCGTAAATAAAGGCTCAAAAATCTGCTCGAGCTGGTCGGGCGGGATGCCCGGCCCGGTGTCGCTGACGCTCAGGCGCACACCCTCCGGGCTGGGTTGTAATTCGATCTCCACCTCCCCGCCCTGGGGGATGGCCTGAAAAGCATTCTCGAGCAATTGATGAATCAGAACTTGCAACTGCTCGGGATCCGCCTGAATGGGGGGAATCAACACGGCTTCTTTGTAATGCAAATGAATCCCCTGCGGAGGCCGCATCTGAGAAAGCATTCCCAGAACCAGATCATCCAGATTCACAGGCTTAATCTGCGGCGCCTTGAGATCAGCGATATGCTGCAACCCTTCTGTCACCCGTACAATGTCCCGCAGGTCCTGACGAATCAACTCAACCGTTTCGCGGTTCCACTGCTCGGTGGGCGACGAGTCCAACATTTGCTGCACTCTTTTCAGCGGGGCCTGAATCGATTTGTTCAGTTGTGACGCCACCTGGCCAATCGTATTCAGGCGCTCGCTACGTAGCATCCGCTGCTGCACCGATCTCATGGTCGAACGGCTACTTTCGAGTTCACTCAGGGCCTGAAATAACTGGGCCTTGGTTTGCACCAGTTGTTCCTGATTCTGAAACATATGCACGATCAACGTTTCGACCAGGGCGTTAAGAACCAACAGCACAATGCCCATGCTAATCGCCACAGGAAGCAATGCCGACCTCGATAACACAGACACAACCGGCGTCTGCATCCTCATGACATAAGCGACGTAAGCGCCAAAAACCAACATCAGCGTCAAAGTCACCAGGCTGTTAAAGCCAGTGCGCCCCATAATCATGCCGCCCACACTGGCCAACGGAATCAACAGGAACCAGGTAAACAACAGCACCTGACCCTGATTAAAATCAAGCAAAATAATCAGTACCGCCGGCACAAGCAACACCAAATAGGTGCTCACACTGGGCCAACGGCGCACAAACAACCAGTAGATCGCCAAAACCAACGCATCGATACCAACAAACCAGTAGGTCGGGTATTGGCCCTGGGCCAGTAATGACAAAAAGCTCAGCGGCAATAGCAGGGCATCGAATGCCAGGCGCACGATCACATAGGTCTGGGCACGGTCGAAGATCGCAGTTCGTTCTGTTGGCAATTCGAGTTCTGTAAAAATGTTATCCATGAGCAAGCCAGCGAGCCAGGCTGTACCGAAGTGCTGAATCAAAATGCGGCAGAGCCACGCGGGCCGTGAGATCGGTGCTCAACGGCGTTACCGAGATCACCCTGTCGATGGCGAAGGCATAGATGTCGGAATCCGGCTCCAGGCCATCGTAGTCAATGACAACCTCGTAGTCGAGGGGCCGGGGGCCACTGGCTGATGACGGGGCTGCCGGTACCGAGCGATAATAAGATTGACGGCTCTGCCGCGTGATGCGCCAGGACGTGGCAGGGGTGGCAGTGTCAGGGATATCGATCTTGAGTACCGAAACATCCGGCGGCCAGTCAGAAGGCTCCAGAGCCTGACGGGCAAATTGCCGCAGCCAGTACTCGGCCGCAGACCAATCGACATCATGGCCGTGGTTGTAATGATAATCTTTGGGCACTTCAAGCGACAGGGCCAGAGATGGGATGCCCATATCCCCACCCTGCAGGGCCGCGCCCACTGTGCCCGAGACCAGGGTATTGCTGCCCAGGTTCTCACCAAAATTGATGCCGCTCACCACCATATCCGGCAGCCGATCCGCCATCGTCACCACCCCGTACAGCACCGATTGCGCCGGCGTTCCATCCATATGATACGCCGCCATAGCTCCGCCCGGAAGCGCCAACTGGATAGGCTGAATGGCACCGTCGAAGTCAGCATCGAAGCTGCACGACTTGCCGGATTGCTGCCTGGTGGGGGCAATCACCAGGAGATCGCCCAGATCGTGCAGAGCATTTATCGCCGCGTGCAGCCCCGGCGAATGAATGCCATCATCGTTCGTAATCAGGATGAGTGGAGTCATGTGCAGGAAATTAGAACTTGTCGGCAACCCAACGGCCAATCAATGGATAACGGAAATCGTGGCCCTGATGGGCGCGCCAGCCTCCCCATATCGCCACCAATACGACCAGAATTGAAATACCACACGGGATGATCATACTTCCCAACCCGACCCAAAACGTCCACGGCACCGTATCGGGCTCAGGCCCAAACATCCACGGCACCAGACTGAGCACATACAGCACCGCCCATCCCAGCCACGCCAGCACAGTGATCCCCAGGGCCAGCAGTTGATAGGCCAGCGCCTGCAAGGCCTGCTGGCGCACAAAGGCCGAGCGATCGCGATACACCACCCAGATCACCAGAGCGATGACCAAACCACCCACATAATTGGTCAGAGGCCCCAAAACAGCACTCCAATGAGCGAAAGCTGCCATATTGCGATCGGCCGCAGCGCGCCCGGTTTCTGAGTTATCGAACGTCTCATTCATATCAAACATCTCCTACAAAAAAGAACAAAACAGATGGCAACCAAAAGTGGATGCTACGGCATTGCCGGCACTCGCGTTTGCTGCCTCTCAAGTATAGCAGACCCTGAGCCGCAATGCGAGATCGACTGGCGTCAGACCGCAGCTCGGGGTATCATGGGTCTGTAGCGGCCCATCTTGCGCTGCCCCGCCTCCCTGTTCCGGAGCCATTGCCATGAAACGCACTTTTTTCCTCGCCCTCACATTTCTCTTTTTACTGGCGCCTGTCCTCAACGCCACCGCGGTCGCACCCCAGGCCTATGGCCATGAGATCGTCGTTGCGGCCACCACCAGTGACGAGCAAATCAGTGCCATTGCCTACAACAGCCTCCGTAGTGAGATGCTGGTGGTGTGGCAGGTGGATGCCGGGAATGGGAATTATGATATCTGGGCGCGCCGCGGCCGCCACATGGGCCCATTCCAGTGGCTGGGCGAGGCCTTTGTCGTAGCCGCATCGGCCACCAGCGAAGACACGGCCGCGGTTGCCTACAACAGCAGCGATGATGACTATCTGGTGGTCTACGAATACCAGTTTACTGCCAGCGACCATGACATCTTCGGCCAGCGAGTCGCCGGGCGCTCGGGAGAGGGAGACCAGGGAGGCGAACTCAAGGGCAGCGCCTTCAGCATCGGGGGAACAACTGGCAGCGAACAAAATCCGGACGTCGCTTATCTGCCCAGTAGCCAGCATTTTTTGGTGGTGTATGAACTGGATGGCGATATTTGGGGGCGGCGGGTGGCCCGCCAACACATGGGCGATAACAGCGGCAATCTGATTGCTGCCGAATTCGCCATTGCCGCCGATTTCGAGCACAACGAAGCCCAACCCCAGGTGCTGGCCAGCACCCAACAATCCTATTTTCTGGTGGCTTACGCGTACGAATTCGCCAGCGATGACTGGGATATTCGCGGGCAACGCCTGCGGGGCCTCTACACCGATGCCGGTCAACTCATGGCGCAGGCATTCGATATTGCCTTCACTTCGGACAGCGAAACCAACCCCAGCCTGGGGTATTCGCAAAACGCCCAGGCTTTTATCGTGGCCTGGCAGGCAGACGCCGCCAACAACAGCGATGTCCGGGCTGTGTGGCTGGACGAACGCATCCAACAAGGCGACCCCGCCATCAACACCCCCTTTGTGGTCAGTGAAGATCTGGTTGCCCAAGAGCAACAACCCGCTGTCGATGTCGATCCGGCCAACGGCGACGTAGCCGTCGTCTTGTCATACATCCCCGATGAGGTATTGCTGGCCCGCATTGGCACGGTCTGGCTCAACGCCGTTCCCACTGCCACCCCCCACATCACCCGGCCCCTCAGCCTCTATCCCGAACGCCCCTTTGCCGTGACCCACCCCCTGATAAAACTGTGTCACGGCCAACCTGGCATGATCGTGGGATTCGACGCAGCCACAGGCAGCGAACACGATGCTTATCTCATCGCCTCATCACGCTGGGCCACCCTTTTACCCCTGATCCTACACGGATAAAAGGTTCTCAGTCCAGCCCGGCCTCTGCCAGCAGCTCACGGACTTCGTCGGGGCTCAGCCCCTCCCAGCCATGGCGACGCCAGTCCACAGTGCCCCGGGCATCAAACTCGACCCCCTCGGCTTCCAGCAATTGCTGTTGATCGCTGGCCGAATGCTCGAACGAGCGCAGCGAACAGCGCCCCGCCTTGTTGATCACCCGCTGCCAGGGCACCCGTTCGGCCTGTTGGGGACTGAGCGCAGCCAACGCCCAGCCCACGGTACGAGCAGCCCCCGGCGCTGCCAGCATCTCCGCAATCTGACCGTAAAAGGCCACCTTACCTGGTGGAATCTGTTGCACCAGCCAATACACCTTCTTAAAAAACGAAGTTGCCATCAGTCGTCCTGCGCTCCCTGCCCCACCGCATAAGCCCGTGCTGCGGCCAGATCGGCCGGGGTATTCACATTCATCAGCGCCAAACCCGCCGGATCAGCGGCCGCTATCTCAGCGGCGTCCAGCTCACGCAACCGCATCTGCCCGAAAAACGAGACCATCCGCCGCTGACCCCGGTCAATCGCCTGCTCGATGGCAGGCAGGCAGGTCGAGCGCCGATAAAGAGCGTGCAGGGGATGCAGTCCATCTTCGGTGCGGGGAATGACAATATCATAACCCGGAGCCAGCGCCACCATGTGGTGCAGCAATGGCCCCGATACAAAAGGCATGTCGCAAGCCAACAACAAAGCAAGTTCGTGCTGTGCGGCCATCAGGCCAGAATACAGCCCCATCAACGGCCCGTAATGCGGGCGGATGTCAGGGATGGTGGGGAGTTTGAGATCACGGTAGGGCCCAGGATCACCCGTAATCAACAAAACATCCTGCCCCACCGATAGCGCCGCCGTCACCACGCGCTGCAAAATGCTGATGCCGCCGATCGGCAACAGCGCCTTATTGGTGCCCATCCGACTACTGACTCCCCCCACCAGAATCATAACACTGACATCAGCCATGCGACACCCGCCTGCCAAAAAGACACCGAGCGCGCGTAGCGCCCGGTGCCGGGTGACGTAACAAAAGACCGGTCATGTGGACCAGCGCTTATTTTTGGGCAATACAGTTTTATTCTGCGCCAGCAGCTTCCAGCATCTTGACCGCTTCGCCGACCGTCGAGATTCTCTGGGCGTCATCATCAGAAATCTCGCCGCCAAATGCTTCCTCGAAGGCCATCATCAACTCAACCAGATCCAGGCTGTCGGCTTCCAGGTCCTCGCGGAAGCGTGACTCTACAGTCACCTCGCTTTCGTCAACGCCAAGCTGATCTACAATGATTTCGATAACTTTGTCTTTTACGCTCATAGCATGTTCTCCAAATGTGAGTGTCGAATAGAAAAGTCCAGGAGACTGTGCAATAATTCAATTGTTGCCATTCTAGCACGTCTTGATGAGCGTGCAAAAATCGACATTGCGCAGTGATGGTTCCATGTAGGGGAACACCGTTTGCAAATAAAAGTCGCGGCATTGGCACAGATTCCACAACTTTTTTTTTAGCTCCCTCTATGCTACGATCACGGCGTCCGCTGACCTGGATACAAACCCGCATGCGCAAACTTCTCCTTTTCGTCCTGCTCCCTTGCTTGTTTACGGCCGGCCTGGGGCTGAATCTGTGGGCCGGTCGCCAGCATCGCCCGCCTACCATGCCGCCCCTGGTGGCAGCCCGGCATGGCCAGCGCATGGCCAACATCGATCTGGCAGGCCTCACGCCCGCGGCTATCGAGGCCCGCATTGCCGCGGCGGCTGCCGACGGGCATAGCCTCCTGCGCCTGCGTCTGTCCTGGAACGAAGTGCAACCCCAGGCCGATGTCTGGCGCTGGCAGGGCTTAGAAACAAGCCTGGATGCCGCTCAGCAGCAGGGGCTGGCGGTGCTCCTGCTCCTCGACGGCAGCCCCGCCTGGGCGCGGGAAACAATCGATGCCGACAATCCCCTGGCGCCACCGGGCGACATCCGTGCTTTCGGCCATTTCGCGGCCCAGGTAGCGCAACAGGCGCAGGGCCGCGTGCTCGCCTACCAGATCTGGGATGAACCCAACATCGCCCCGCACTGGGGGGCCCGCTGGGTCGATGCCGCAGCCTATGCCCGCCTGCTGCGCGAGGCCGCGCTCAGCATCCACCAAGTCGATGCCCGGGCACAGATCGTCCTGGCTACCTTGGCCCCCACGACCGCCGACGACGGCGCTAATCTCTCCGATCTCGATTATTTGCGCCAGCTTTACGAGCAAAAAGCCGCCGCCTGGTTCGATATTGTCGGCGCCAATGCCCTGGGCTTTGATCTGCCCCCCGACGCCATGCCTGCTGCCGACCGTCTCAACTTCCGTCGTCCCGAATTGCTGTATGCCATCATGGCCGCACAGGGCGACGCCGCCAAACCGCTATGGATCACCAGTTGGGGATGGTGGGTGCCCTCTGCAGCACAAGCCTCATCACCATGGGGACAGATCGAGGCGGAGGCATTGCCGGCCACCGTGCAGCAGGCCTGGGACTGGGCCCAAACACACTGGCCCTGGGCCGGCCCCATGGCCTGGACGAGCTATTGGCCCAGCCCCACCGCAGACCCCCTGCGGGCTGGATTTGCCCAACGCACAACCGCGGGCGCAGAAACATCCACCGGCGCCATTTTACGCCGCCTGGCCCTAGACGAGGTGGCAGGCAATGGCAGATGGCCGGTGACGGCCCCGGCCATTGCCTATGCCCCCGGCCAGTGGCGCCTGAGCCCCACCGCCGCCGACCCGGCCGCGGGGTCGGCCAGCCTCGGTCTGCGCTGGCAGGGGCAGGCGTTGGCCCTCACCGTGCAGCGCGGCCCCTATCGGGGCGTGATCCGAGCCTGGATCGACGGACAGCCTGCCCCGGCCCTGCCCCGCGACGAACAGGGCGACGCCTATTTGCTGTTGTATGATCCCGAAAACGCCGAGGTCACCGTGCCCCTTGCCCGCAGGCTCCCGACCGGCGAACACGAGCTACGCCTGCAAATCAGCGGCGGCTGGAGCCAGTGGCCCTTGCGCCAATTTGTGGTGCTGGATCAGCCCTGGCCGCGGCCGTGGCCTCTGTGGTCGTTCAGCATCGGCCTGCTATTGGCGCTGGCCTGGAGCCTGTGGCGCCTGCGGCGAGAGCTGCGCCAACCCACGGCCCAACATCTGCTGCGAACACTGGAACAGGGCTGGCAACAATCCAGCACCTGGTTTGCCACCTGGCATCCGGCCGGGCATGTGCCCCTGGCTCTGGCATTGCTGTTGGCCTTTTACATGGCGCCTCACTGGATATTGAGCTTGCTGGTGGGGGGGCTGTTGGCGCTGTTGCTGGCCCTGCGTTTGGAATTAGCGCCCTGGCTGATTGTGCCAGCCTTGCCCTTTTACACCCATCCCAAACTGCTGGGAGCCATCGGCCTACCGCTGCACGAGCTGATGATCTGGCTGGTGGCGGCCGTCGCCCTGCTACGCTGGGGCATACACCGGTTGCAAGCGGCCCCTGCCGACACATCGCCGTTCACACCCCTGCAACCCTGGCGGGGCCTGGACTGGCCTGTATTCGGCTTGCTGCTGATCGGGGGGTTGGCCGTGCTGTCGGCGCAGCGCTTCGGCTTTGCCCTCTACGATTGGCGCATCACTTTACTCACGCCCACCTTGCTCTACTTCTTCCTCACGCGTTTGCATACCCCCGACCAGCCCTTTGCCCTGACCATCGCCGATGCCCTGGCGCTGAGCGCTCTGCTGCTGAGTTTGCTGGGGGTGCGGCAGTGGTGGATGGGCGAGTCCATCTTCGTCGAAGGCGTGCCCCGGATCAGCGCCGGCTATGGTTCGCCCAACAATCTGGCCCTGTACCTGGGCCGTGTGTGGCCGCTGCTTCTAATCGGGGCCGTGCTGGGGCTGGACGAGAAGCGGATGAGCCCTCGGCGCCTGTTTTATGTCATCACCTTTGTGCTAACCACCACGGTGGCATTTCTCACCTTCAGCAAAGGCCTGCTGCTGATCAGCATCCCCGTAGCACTGCTGCTGCTGGCCGTGCTGGAAAAACGCCTGCGCTGGCCAGTGATCGCCCTGTTCGCGGTGGGGGCGCTGGCGCTGCTGCCCTTCCTGGGCACCGAACGCTTCCGCGATTTGCTGAACACCCAAAGTGGCACAACTTTTTTGCGCCTGCAGCTCTGGCAAAGCGCATGGCACATGTGGCTGGATCATCCCTGGTTTGGTGTAGGCCCCGATAATTTCCTCTATGCCTACCGCAGTACCTACGCCCTCCCCTCCGCCTGGGAAGAACTCAATCTCAGCCACCCCCACAACCTCATTCTCGATCTGTTAACACGGCTGGGGATATTCGGTCTGGTCGCGGGTTTGGCGATGGTGGGCGAAGCCCTCCGCCGCGGGGCGCAGGCATGGCGCAGCGCCTTGCCGTCCCAGGCTGTCGAGCAGCGTATTTGGGGCGGATTGTGGGTCGGTTTTGTGGCGGGGATGGCCCATGGTTTGATCGACAACTCGCTCTTTTTAGCGGATCTAAGCGTGCTGACGATGGTGGTGATGGCATTGCTGCAACGGCATTCGTCGGCGCCGCGCAGCCGCGCCTAGACCAGCGAGGCAGTCATCCAGGCCGGGCGAGCAATTCCCCGGCACCAACCATGGCCCAATTGTAGGGGCGAAGAATTTCCTGGCGACAAGGGGACGTCAAAAAGCGCGTACATCGCAAAAGTACCTTTGCCACAGCGCAATCTGGCCGAAATTGCTCGCCCGCTCCTGGCGCCACAACAGGCCTGCTCCAGAGGGCGTTAGGAAGGAATTGTTCGCCCCTACACCACCCATCGTGGTACAAATGAACCCACTGCCAATAGTGTCAAATGGACTCGTCCGGGGAGGCATTGGTCACCATTTCGATTCACCGATCAGATGCCGGGGCTGGTTGTGTTGGTGCGGAACGCCCGGCGACCTGCGGGAGGGGACAAAAACACTCTGTTTGGGCAAAAATGTCCTGGCTGCCTGCCGCAGGTCATCGTGAGACCCCTGAGATGCGCTTGAATCTCCCTGCCGTCCATCAACGTCAAAATGGTGACTGCGGCGCTTTAAGCATCTTACGCCACACAAACAGAACATTCATTCTATGAACACACAGGCCTAAAAACACTAAATAATTAGAATTCGACCTTAAAAATGATCAAAAAGGCTTGCAATCTATGCACAAGTCCTGTATAATGGTCAAAAGTGGTAGAAAGTGGTAGAAAGTGGTAGACTCACTCATGAGCAACGATGATCTCCTCTCCCCAGTCGATGATACGCCCATCTTTATGGGCTCCTATGATCGCGGGTTAGATGCCAAGGGGCGCATCACCTTACCTGCCTCCTTCAGGGAAGCCTTGGGGGAAGAAGGTGCCGTGCTGACCCGAGGACTGGACCGCAGTCTTTTTCTGTTTCCAAAGCATTATTTTCTCGAACTACGACAGAGATTGCGCGCATTGTCAATCACTCAGGATGAAGAACGGCGGCTAAAGCGGCTGATTTTCTCCGGCGCTGCCCCTATTAAACCAGATGGTCAGGGGCGCGTCAACATTCCTCCACCTCTCCGTCACCACGCCGAATTAGACGGCTCCGTCACGGTGATCGGCAACGACAGCTATATCGAAATCTGGAGTGCCGAAAACTGGGCCGATCAGCTCAGACAATTTGAAGAAAGCGCTGATCAAGCCGAAGCCTGGAACAACATCATCTTTTAGGCATCGGCATTCATTCGACAGGTCGTTCTCAGTGAACAACCCTACCCACATTCCCGTTCTTTACCAAGAAGTTCTCGACACCTTCCAGCCCCAACCAGGCCAGAACTACATCGATGCCACGCTCGGGGGTGGCGGTCATGCCCAAGCCCTGTTGCAGGCGACGGCCCCCGATGGTCGCCTCCTGGGCCTCGATGCCGACGCCGCAGCCATTCAGCGAGTCAGCCAACGGCTGGCGCCCTGGAGCGAGCGCATCACCCTCGTGCATAGCAATTTCAAGGCCCTGGAAGAGGTAGCCCAGGCACATCAGTTTCCTGCCGCCGACGGCATCCTGCTGGATCTTGGCGTTTCCTCGTACCAGCTTGATGAAGGTGCTACCGGCTTTAGCTTTATGCACGCAGGGCCGCTCGATATGCGTTTCGACCACACTCAGGGCAGCGATGCTGCCAGCTTTGTCAACCATGCCGATGAGAAAGAGCTGGCCGATGTCATCTACACCTACGGCGAAGAGCGCTACGCCCGCCGCATTGCCCGAGCCATTGTTCGGGCCCGTCCCCTGCATAACACCCAAGAGCTGGCCGAACTCGTC
Source organism: Chloroflexota bacterium (assembly GCA_013152585.1). GTDB lineage: Bacteria > Chloroflexota > Anaerolineae > J102 > J102 > JAADGC01. Next base: position 25,403 of record JAADGC010000029.1, on the reverse strand, counting down.
GCCCGCACCGTCAGACCCCGTCCCCACCGCCGCATTCACCCCGCCACCCGTACTTTTCAGGCCCTGCGCATCTACATCAACGACGAATTGGCGGCGCTGCAAACGGTGCTACCACAGGCCGTACGCCTGCTCAGGCCCGGCGGCATCCTCGCCGTCATCTCCTTCCACAGCCTCGAAGATCGCATTGTCAAGCAGTTTATGCGGCAAGAGTCGCAAGACTGCATCTGCCCACCCCGCATCCCCATCTGCCAATGCCACCATCGGGCCAGCATCGTCGAACTGTATCGCAAAGGACTCACGGCTCAGGCCGCAGAGACCGACCAAAACCCCCGCAGCCGCAGCGCTCGTCTGCGTGCAGCCCGCAAACTCGACATCCCTTCCGCATCATTCGCTCCCGTGTCTCCATCCTCCTCCCCCCGCAGGCGGTCATCATGATTCAGCGCTCCACCATCTCCTCACTACAAGACATTCAGGCTGGCGTATTGGTGCGAAGCGCCAACACCGGTCCCCGGCAAGCGCTCCTCACCATCCTTCTGATCGTCGGCGTCACGCTGATTCTTGGTCTCTACATTTATCAATCCGCCAAAATCACCGTTGTCAACTATAACATTGCCCATTTACAAAACGATTACGCCCAGTTGATGCGTGAAAACACCAACATCCTGGGCCAGATTGCCATCCAAAACAGCATCCGCCGCATGGCCAAGAAAGCCATCGGCATGGGATACCAGCCGCTTGACACAGTCAATTTCCTTTATGTTACCGCTCCTGAACTCAATGCACCCAATCTAAATCATTCCCCTCCCCCAACAGAACAATGACCCCTCCACGTGAATCTGGTGGCGTCTACCGGCTCAAACCCGAACTAAGCGAAGCCGATGGTACGACGCCTTCCCCCACAGTTCACCAACGTCCTCTGGAACCGTCAAGCACCCGCACCTGGCTACTCTTTGGCTTCATGGTGCTGGCGGGATGCACCCTTACCGCGCGCCTGGTGTGGTACCAGTTTAAAGGACCCATTCCATCTGCCAGCGCCAACGAGCAGCAAGTTGATCCGACTTTATCGCGCGGCACAATAACAGATCGCAATGGCTACCCCCTGGCCATGGATTTATTTTCGTATCGCATCGTTGCTGATCCGAAACTTATCGGGCCAGAAAACTTTGAGGCAGTAGCCCAGGCGTATGCCCCCCTGCTTGGAGTCAGCGCCGAACACATCCTCCGTACTTTGCAGGAAAACGCACAACGGAGGGATGCCGAGCTGGCCATGGTCGATCTTGACACAGGCGCACAAATTGCCGGCGATCCCTATTATACCGTCACTGCGCAAATTCGGCCGCGCACCATTTTCCCGGAAACTTTCATGGCCGCCCAGGTTCTGGGCTATGTAGATTCTGAACGCCACGGACAATATGGTCTGGAAGCGAAGTACAATGACTTTCTGCAAGTACCCACTGCCTTTCTGCGGGCACTACCGACGCCACAGTTCGACGAACCCAATCCCGAACTTGCCAAACTCATCGCCAACAGTGATTTCCTGCCCTCTGCATTTCAGCACGACCTGATCCTTAGCCTTGATCGCGTCATCCAATACATTGCCGAGGAAAACCTGCGCCACGCCGTCGAGGAATTCGAAGCCGAAGGCGGCACGGTCATCGTCATGGATCCCCGCAATGGGGCGATCTTAGCCATGGCCAATTGGCCGACCTTCGATCCGAATCACTTCAGCGACTTTTCCGCCAGAAAAGAGGTCTTTACGAATCCCGCGGTCGATGCTTTCTACGAACCCGGTTCGGTGTTCAAGCTCATCACCTACGCTGCCGCACTCGAAAAAGATGTGATTACCCCCGAGACGATGTATCTGGACGAAGACAAATTCGTTTATTACGAACAGGTCGTCAAAAACTGGGATGAACGTGGGCATGGCGAGGTCACTACAACTGAGGCCCTGGCCCAATCACTCAACGTTGTCGCTGCCAAAATCGCCATCGATCTCGGCGCCTCCGAATTTTACAAAGCCGTCAGTCGTTTCGGCTTCGGCCAGACGACGGGCATCGATCTCCCCAACGAGCTTCCCGGCATCGTCACAAATCCCCATAAGTCAGGATGGGTGCCCGGGTCCCTGGCCACCAACTCCTTTGGCCAGGGCATCAGTGTCACGCCTCTGCAAATGGCCAACGCCGTGGCGACCATTGCCGATGGCGGTGTGCGCCACCGAGCCTTCATCGTGCAGGCGCTGATCAAAGATGGCCACGTCCGGGTCATTGCCCCCCAGGCGCAAAGCCGGGCCATCTCCACCGAGACGGCTGCTGAACTGACCGAAATGATGGTCACGACAGTACAACACATCCCCGCCGCCATCATTCCCGGCTATCGCATCGCCGGTAAATCCGGCACCGCCCAGATTCCCAATCCCGTGACCGGCGAATACGAAGAAAATGTTACCAACACCACCTTCGTTGGCTTCCTGCCGGCAGACGACCCCCAATTTGTGATCTTGGCCAAACTGAATCGCCCCCGCAGTAACACCTGGGCCAGCAAGACCGCAGCCAACCTCTTCCGCGCCGTCGCCCACGATCTGATCATCAACTACGGCATCCCCAAAGATACCCAATACCAACCCCCCACAGTCCCGGCGAATCCCCAATGACCCTTTGCGAGCACGACATCTACAGTGCCCTGCATGGCACAAGCCCGCACCCGTCCCTCAGTGGACGGGTTATCTCGCGTTTTGTCATCGACTCGCGGCAGGCCATTCCCGACAGTTGCTTCCTCGCCTTCCGTGGTGAAAACACCGATGGTCATCAATACATCGCCGCCGCCATCCAACGCGGAGCCCGCACCATCATCGCCGAGACCCTGCCGCCCGGCATCACGGCAACCACTGTGCGTCCCAGCCACGAAGCCGCCCCCGATCCCGGGCGCGGCCCTCTGGTCTTCATCGTCCCCGACACCCTGCAGGCCCTGCAGCAACTGGCAGCGACCTGGCGCCGGCAGCATCAGCCCACAGTGGTCGGCATCACCGGCAGTGTGGGTAAAACCTCCACCAAAGAGCTGGCCGCCGCCGTCCTGCGCCAACGCTATCCTACCCTGTGGAATCAGGGCAATCTCAATAACGAGATCGGTCTCCCCCTCACGCTGCTGGACCTCGAAGCCCAGCACGCCTATGCCGTGCTGGAAATGGGCTTTTATCTCGAAGGTGAAATCGCCCAACTTTGCCGGTTGGCGCAGCCCCACATCGGCATCATTACCAACATTGGCCCCATCCACCTGGAGCGGGCTGGCAGCATGGAGGCCATCTTTCGCGGCAAATCCGAGCTCGTCCAGGCCCTCCCCGCCGACGGACACGCCATCCTCAACTGGGATGACGAATGGGTGCGCAAAATGGCCCCCCTCAGCCCCGCCCCCATCTTCCGTTATGGGCTCAACCCCGAGGTCGATTTGTGGGCCGACAACATCCAAAGCGAAGGACTCGAAGGCATTCGCTTCCGATTTCATTATCGACGCAGCGCCTCACAAACCGAGGTGCTGCACGTTCATCTTCCCCTGCTGGGCCGACACAGCGTGCACACGGCCCTGCGCGCCGCCGCCCTGGGCCTTATTTGCCAGCTTTCGTGGGAAGAAATTATCCGCGGCCTGCACGATATCAACGCTCAGGTCCGCATCGAAGTGACGCCTGGGATTCACCAAAGCACCATCCTTGATGATACCTACAATGCTAGCCCCCCTTCCAGCATTGCAGCTCTCAATCTTCTCTCAGACCTGGAGGGAAGGCATGTCGCTGTGTTAGGTGATATGCTGGAACTTGGGGCCTACGAGGAAACGGGGCACCGCCTGGTGGGTCGAAAGGCCGCCGACATCGCTGATATGTTGTTCACCATCGGACCCCGCGCCCGTTGGATTGCAGAAGAAGCGGTCCTCGGCGGCCTCGAGGCCTCCCAAGTCTACCATTTCGACGCCATGGTCGAAGCCCAACCCGTGCTGCAACAACTGATTCAAAAAGGCGATCAAATCCTCATCAAAGGCTCGCGGGCGCTCGGCATGGAAAAACTTGTCGCCGCCCTCAGCGTAGCCCCCGTCGTCTCCTGACGCCACACCAACTCCCCCATCATCCCATGTCCTACCCCCTCACACTTGGCGCCCTGGCCTTCCTGTTGGCTGTCATCTGGGGTACGCCCCTCATCCGTCTGCTGCAACGGCTCCAGCTCGGCAAACGCATCCGTGTCGAGGGACCTCAGTCGCATCAAAGCAAAGCCGGCACGCCCATGATGGGTGGTATTCTCATCATTGTCCCCGTCGTCCTCATCAACCTCGGCCTCAACCTGGCCAATCTGCTCGGCTTCAACGTCATCGGCGAGTCTGTGCTCGTCCCCGCCATGGCCATGCTTAGCTTTGGCAGTCTCGGTTTTCTGGACGACCTCGCCGGTATTCGCCGCCGCCGCGACGATGCCCAAGGCCTGCTGGCCCGCTACAAATTCCCCATCCAACTGCTGCTGGCAACCTTGTTGGCCATCGCCATGTACTGGCGGCTCGATCTTCACAGCATCGCTATCCCCACCATCCCCCAACGCCTCGACATCGGCCTGTGGTGGCTGCCCATTGCCATCTTCATCATCAGCGCCACCGCCAATGCCGTCAACCTCACCGACGGTCTGGACGGATTGGCTGGCTCCATTGCCACCGTTTGTTTTGCCGCTTACGGCGGCATTGCCTACCTGCAAGGACAGGTATGGCTGGCGGCCTTCTGCTTCACCACCGTGGGCGCCATCTTCGCCTTCCTGTGGTTCAATGCCTATCCCGCCCAGCTCTTCATGGGCGACACCGGCTCCCTGGCCCTGGGCGCCACCCTGGCCGTCGTCGCCCTCATGACCGGCCAATGGCTGCTGCTGCCGGTCATCGGCTTCCCCTTCCTGGCCGAAACCCTCTCCGTCATCATTCAGGTGCTCTCGGCCAAACTCAGCCGCCGTTTTCTGGGGCGTGACATTCGCCCCTTCAAAATGAGTCCCCTGCACCATCACTTCGAACTCTCCGGCTGGTCCGAAACGCACGTCAGCCAACGTTTTTTTCTCATTGGCATGCTCTCCGGCATGTTAGGCATTGCCCTGGCCCTACTGTAATCCTCGAGTACAGAAAATATGAACAAACAGAGCAAGTTTTTGCACACGCACAAACACAGACGAACACAGAGTATCTTATCAGCATTTATCCGCGTTTTTCGCCCTCGTCCGCGTCCTCTGTCTTAGCGGTTTGAGGCGAAGCTTCGCCAGAACCATGAGCGAATTCAGTGCTCAGAACATCCTGGTAGTCGGGCTGGCCCGCGAAGGCAAAGCTGTCTGTCGCTGGCTTAGCTTGCAAGGCGCCGACGTCGTCGCCAGTGATGTGCGTAGTGCCCAGACCCTCAGCGAAGCCCTGCACGAACTCTCCGCCTACCCCATTCAGTTCCGTCTCGGCCCCCAAACCCCCGAGCACCTGACCGGCATCGATGGAATCATCGTCAGCCCCGGCGTCCCCCAGGACATTCCCCTTTTACAGGAAGCGCAGCGGCGAGCCATCCCCATCAGTACCGAAACCCGACTCTTTGCCCGCCGCAGCCCCGCAGCCATTACGGCTATCACCGGCTCCAGTGGCAAAACCACCACCGCCACACTCACGGCCCGCATGATCGCCGCTTCAGACTATCACACATGGCTGGGCGGCAACATCGGCGCCCCCTTGCTGGAGGAACTGCCGCACATCCAGCCCGAACACCGGGTGGTGATGGAACTTTCCAGCTTCCAGCTTTTGTATTGGGGGCAAACACCCGCCGCAACGGCCCGCCCCTGGCACCGGCCGCAAGGACTCAGCCCCCACATCGCCGCCCTCCTCAACGTCACACCCAACCACCTCGACCGCCACCCCTCCATGGCCCACTACACTGCCGCCAAGGCCAACATCCTGGCCTGGCAAAACGCCGACGACATCGCCGTACTCAACCTTGATGACCCGTTGCTGGCCCGCTGGGCGAACGAGAAAAAAGGTCGGGTGCAGGCCGGCGCCGGGCAAGAGGCCTGGCAATTCCCCCTGGCAGCCCACCTGCTCACCTTCAGCCTCGAACGCCCCCCCCCGGGCGATGGCGCCTGGCTCGACCATGATCGCATCACCCTGCGCTGGCAGGGGAGCGACCTGCCCCTGGCTGGCGTCGACGAAGTACGGCTGCGCGGCCGCCACAACCTGGCCAACATCCTGGCCGCCGTATGCCTGAGCGCCGCTGCCGGCGCCAATCCCGCAGCGCAACGAGACCTCATTCGTAGCTTCGACGGGGTAGAACATCGCCTGGAAGAAGTACGCCGGCTGGACGATGTGCTGTGGATCAACGACAGCATTGCTACCTCGCCCGAACGAGCCATTGCCGCCATGCGCAGCTTCGATGCCCCCCTCATCCTCCTGGCCGGTGGACGCGACAAGCACCTGCCCTGGGAGCAATGGGCAACACTCGTCCACCAACGGGTGCGGCATCTGATCACCTTTGGCGAAGCCGCCCCCCTGATCACCGCAGCCGTACAACCACTGCCCCCCGGCAGTCAACTCCACATCCACCAGGCCCCCGACCTGCCCGCGGCCGTCGCCAGGGCCGCCCATCTGGCCCAACCGGGCAATATCGTGCTTTTGTCGCCCGGGGGCACCAGTTTCGATGCCTACCCCGACTTCGCCGCCCGTGGCCAGCACTTTCGCACCCTTGTGCAAGCCCTTTAGTCCCCTCAGAAGCCCCCGATGAACGCCATGAAACAAAACGCCTCCACAACCGCCGAACTGGACTACACGCTGCTGATCCTGATCATCGGCCTGCAGGCGTTTGGGTTGATCATGATGTTCAGCTCCTCCTATCCCACGTCTTTCGTCAGTTTTAAGGGCAATTTTATGCTGATCGCCCTCAAACAGCTCCTCTGGGTGGGCTTGGGGCTGACGAGCATGGTGATCGCCATGAACATCGACTATCGTTTCTGGCAAAAATCTGCCCTGCCGCTGACAATCCTCATCCTCGTGGCCCTGACCGCAGTGCTTTTCTTCGGCAAGGAAGTAAACAACTCGACACGAGCCATCAGCATTGGCCCCATGGACTTTCAGCCTTCGGAATTTGCCAAAATCACCACATCCTTTTATATCGCCGCCTGGATCACCAGTAAAGGGGATCGCATCCGCGATGTGGGCTATGGCCTGATTCCGTTTTCCGTCATTCTCGGCCTGCTGGTCAGCTTGATCATCATCGAACCTGATCTTTCGACTTCGCTGGTCATTGTCGTCGCGGCCCTGGCCATGTTCATCATCGCCGGCGCCGACATCTTCCAGATCGGCTTCATTTTTGGCCTGTTTGGCTTAGTTGCTGCTTTGCTAGTCAGCCAATTTTCCCATGCTCAAAATCGCATCCGCCTCTTTGTGGAAGCCTTCAGCAATCCATTCCAGAGTTCATCTCCTCAGATCAAGAATGGCATCATGGCGCTGTACGAAGGCGGCTGGTTCGGCAAAGGCCTGGCCGCCAGTGAATACAAGCATGGCGCCATTCCCCTGGTGCACAGCGACAGTATTTTCGCCATCATCGGAGAAGAGCTCGGCATCATCGGCGGCCTGATCATCATACTCCTGTTCCTCTTCTTTGCTTACCGCGGCGTGCGCACCGCTTTGCACGCACAAGATGCCTTTGGTACTTTGTTGGCGGTGGGCATCACCTCCTGGATTGTCGGGCAGGCATTTCTCAACATCGCCGTGGTCACGGCAACATTCCCCTACACCGGTATACCACTCCCCTTCTTTAGTTATGGAGGCTCCAGCACCCTGGCCAATCTCACGGCCATGGGCATTCTTCTCAACATCTCCCGCAATGGTCGCGGAGGGTTTAACTTCAATGCGAATCCTCGTCTCTGGCGGCGGAACCGGCGGTCACGTGTATCCAATACTCACCGTGGTCGCAGCCCTCAAAAAAGTGGCACCACCGCCTATGCCCGCAACAAACGCTGATGCGGCTGCCGGCATCAGTCTCTGCTATGCTGGCACCGCCAATGGCATCGAATCGAGACTGGCGACGGCTGCCGGCCTCGAATTCGCGCCCATCCACGCCGGTCAGATGCGCATCCGCAACCCCTTCAAACTCGCGGTCAGCGGTCTGCACCTGATGAGGGGCGCCATCGAAGCCCGGCGCCTGATCCGTCGCTGGCAGCCTCATGTATTATTTGCCACCGGCGGCTATGTCTGCGCTCCGGTGGTATGGGCCGCACATCGCCAGGACGTCCCCATCCTCATCTACCTACCCGATATGGTCCCCGGCATCGCTGTACAACGGCTGGCCCGCTACGCCGACAAAGTGGCAGTCAGTTTTCCCCAGGTTGCCGAGCACTTCCCCGGCAAAGCCCTTGTCACCGGTTATCCTGTGCGTGCCGAATTACTGAGCGAGGAACCCAGCCCCGCAGCCGCTTGCCGGCACTTCCAGCTTGATCCCGAACGGCCCACCGTGGTTATCTTTGGCGGTTCCCGCGGCGCCCGTTCCATCAACGTGGCCACGGCTGCCATGCTGCCCACCCTGCTGGCGCAGGCCCAGGTGATTCACATCACCGGCACGCTCGACTGGCCCCAGGCCCAACAACGCGCGGCCCATCTCAGCCAGGCCCAGCGGTCATCCTATCGTCCCTTCCCTTATCTGGATGCAGATCTCCCCCTGGCCTTTCGGGCAGCCGATCTGGCCATCGCCCGGGCGGGGGCAGCCACGCTGGGAGAACTACCGGCGGTGGGGCTACCTGCCATTCTCGTGCCCCTGCCTATCTCGGGCGGACACCAGATCCCCAACGCCCGTTATCTGGCCGACCGCGGCGCCGCCGTGATCGTGAACGACGCCGACATGTCCGAGCAGCTTCTCCCCACCACACTCCATCTTCTGCAAAACCGTCCCCAACTTGAGGCCATGGCCGCGGCCAGCAAAGCACTGGCCCAGCCCCATGCCGCAGAAGCCATTGCCGCAGCCCTTTTGGGCCTGAACCAAACCCACCATGCAACCCCTTAGCGTCGGCGATCCTGAACGCACTGTGCTTTTCCTGGCCTTGCTGGGCATCTTTGCCTATCAGGGTTTTCAGCGCGGGCTCATTGCCGAGATGGTCAAGCTGGGGCTGGTATTCGTCGGCTTTGCCGTCGGTCAGCCCACCCTGCTGGGGAGCACCGTCGTCAACGTCATCAACAACGCCTACGGCACGGTGCGATTCATGCTGGGCAGCTCCCGAGGCCTGACGACCAGTGATGCTGGCGCCACCCGGGTACAAACGCAGTTGATCCGGGCCCAAAACACCGATATCGCCCTCTTCACCATGATGCTGGCGTTGATCGGCATCGGCTATCTTGTCAGCGCCAAGATGAAACGCAGCAACCCCATCATGGGCTTGCTGGCGGGCGCCGTCAACGGACTCGTCCTCACCTACTTCTTCCTCCCCGCCCTGCCCGATCAAGTCCCCATTCAGCCCCCGGTGGGCGCCGAAGCCGTCATCAGCCAGAGCGCTCCCAACATGGGACAAGTCGGCCTACAAATCGCCCTCGCTCCCTTTGCCCTCCTCTATCAGCAAGTCAACACCTGGATTATCCCCATCATCATCGTCGCCATCCTTTTCTTCGCTCTGCGCAGCATCAAGACCCACTAAAGCATCATGGGACCACTAGAAATCCTCTGGGCTTGCATCACCCTCTTCTTCGTCTTTTTTGCGCTGGTGCGCGGCTATGCCCGCGAGCTGGGCGTGACCACGCTCATCTTTGTGGCCCTCTTCGTCATCACCCAGTTCGGCGAGAAATATGTCCCTGCCATCCTGGTACTCATCGTCCAGCGCATCGGCTCGACAGCTCTTTCCCCCCGCACGCAGCAACACATTCTCAGCAACTTCTTCAGCCTTGTCTTCATTCTCATTATCTTCGCCAGCTATGCCGGCGAGACCTTTGCGATCAAGGGACGAGCCAACACGACCGCTCCCACCGCCCTACTCCTCAACCTGTTAGTGGGGCTGCTCAACGGCTATCTGGTCGCCGGCACACTCTGGTACTTCCAGGATGTGTACGAATACCCCGTGGTCGATCTGGGCCTGCTGACACTGCCCCTCTCTCCTTTTGCCGAAACCGCAGCCAACTTCCTGCCGCCTTACGTGGTTCCCCCCTTATTCTGGGCAGGCATGGTCATGGTACTGCTCCTATTCCGCGTCAAAGACTAAAGCATCATGGCGGCTCCACACGCTCTGCCCGATTCATTCATTCTTTCTCATCTCATGTCTGCTCCCTGGCACAAACTCTTCACCCTCCCAGCGCCGCAACGCGCCCACCACCGCTTCCATCTCGTTGGCATCGGCGGTACGGGGCTGGGCCCCATCGCCGACGTGTTGCTGCAACTGGGCTTCCAGGTCAGCGGCAGCGATCGCCATGACTCGGCGCATTTGCAACAACTGGCTGCGCACGGTGCCAACGTGGCCTTGGGGCATGATCCCCGCCATCTGCAGGCCGACCAGGCACCGACCCTGCCCGATGTGGTACTGCGCTCGTCGGCAGTACCCGACACCAATCCCGAAGTTGCCTTCGCCCGCCGTCAGAGCATCCCCGTCGTCAACCGCAACGCCTTCCTGGGCCCGCTCACCAGCAATCGCCAGGTGATTGCCGTGGCCGGTACCCACGGCAAAACCACCACCACCGGCATGATCGCCCACATCCTCACGGCGGCAGGTCTCGATCCCGGCTACATCATCGGCAGCGAAGTACCAGGCCTGGGGGCCGGGCACGCCGGCCGGGCGCAGACATTTGTGATCGAAGCCGATGAATATGATTACGCTTTCTGGGGTCTGTTCCCCCACACCATCGTCCTCACCAGCCTCGATTGGGATCACCCCGACTGCTTCCCCACCCCCGCCGACTACCAACACGCCTTTCATCGCTTCATCGACAACCTGCACCCGCAAGGGCACCTCGTCTACTGCCACGACGATCCCATCCTGTCGCAAGTCGTCAGCCAGCACCCACACCTGCTCCATGGTCACAGCTACGGCACCCGCAATAGCGTCGGCTGGAAGATACACGACATCGACATCGGGCCGGCAGCAACCCGGTATCTGTTGCGCAGCCCCGAGGGCCAGCAACAACCCGTGCAATTGCAGACGCCCGGCCTGCACAACATCCTCAACAGCACCGCAGCTCTGATTACGGCACAGCTTCATCAGGTCGATCTGGCGACCGCTGCCGCCAGCATGGCCACTTTCAAGGGCGCCGAACGCCGCTTTGAGCTCAAGGGCAGCGTCAACGACATCCTCATCATCGACGACTACGCCCATCACCCCACCGAGCTCCGCACCACCCTGGCTGCTGCCCGCGCCCGTTATCCCGAACGCGAGATATGGGCCGTGTATCAGCCCCACACCTACAGCCGCACCAAAGCCCTGCTCGACCAGTTCGAAGGCGTGTTCAATGCTGCCGACCATCTCGTCGTCACCGACATCTATGCCGCCCGCGAGGCCTACGACAGCAGCATCAATGCCGCCCAGGTCGTCGCAGTCAGCCGTCACCCTGGCGCCGTAGCCGCCGGCGAGCTGGCGCAAGTGGCCGCCTATCTGCGCCAACACGTGCAGCCGCACAGCCTCATCATCATCCTCAGTGCGGGCACAGCCACCCGGCTCGGCCCCGAACTGTTACAAAGCCTGCACCCTGACCCCAGCACCCAGCCATCATGAGTCCTTCCCCTTCCCTGCCGCAAGCACTTCAGCAAGCCCTGGCCCCCCTGGGCCGCTACGGCCTGCAAGAAAACATGGCGCTGGCTCCCCACACCAGTTTTCAAATCGGCGGGCCCGCCCGCTGGCTGCTCACGGTGCAACAGTTATCGGACTTGATAGCCGCCCTGCACCTGCTGCATCGTTACGAAGTGCCCTTCTTTCTGCTGGGCGGAGGAACTAACATCCTCATCAGCGATGCCGGCATCGACGGCCTGGTCCTGCTCAACCAGTGCCGCAGCATCCTCTGGCCCGAAACCGATACCCCCATCGTCACCGCTGACAGTGGTGTGGCCCTGGCCGGACTGGCACGGGCCAGCCTGCAACATCAGATCACGGGTCTGGCCTGGGCCGCGAGCATCCCCGGCACCGTGGGCGGGGCCGTGGTTGGCAATGCCGGCGCCCATGGGCACTGCATTGCCGATCATCTGCTCTATGCCACGTTGTGGCGCCGGGATCGCATCGTCCGGGCCACCGCCGCCGACTTGCAGTTCGACTATCGTTCCAGCAGCCTCAAAAAGGCGCCGACAGAGGCCGCCACGGTGCTGCTCAGCGCCACCCTGCGGCTTGGACGCCACGACATTGCCGCCGAGCAGCAGCAAGCGCAGCGCTTTATCGCACACCGACGTCGCAGCCAACCCACCGCTAAAAGCGCCGGTTCCATCTTCAAAAACCCACCCCACGAGTTTGCCGGCCGGCTGATCGAGGCCGCCGGGTTGAAGGGATGGCGCCTGGGTCAGGCCGCTGTCAGCAACAAACACGCCAATTTCATCGTCAACCTGGGCGACGCCACCGCCAACGATGTCGTGCAGCTCATCCACACCATTCGAGACCGCGTCAGCCAGCACAGCGGCCTCCTCCTGGAACCCGAAATTCAACTCGTTGGTGACTGGCCGTCTCCTCACCCCCTGCCGCCTCTGTCCCCTGCCATGAAGACCTCCCCCACCCGCAAACTTCGGGTCGGCGTCCTCTTTGGCGGACGTTCCGGCGAACACGAAGTCAGTCTGCAAAGCGCCCAGTCTGTGCTCCAGGCCATCGATGGCCACGCCTACGAGGTCGTGCCCATCGGCATCGATCATGATGGCCGCTGGATGTTCCAGCCCGACGCCCTGTCGCGGCTGCTAGCAGGCGAAGGTGCCGGCCCCGAAGCCCCGGCATGGCCCCGTCCCGCCGACTTGGCCGGCCTCGACGTCATCCTGCCCATCCTGCATGGCACTTATGGCGAAGACGGCACCTTGCAAGGGCTGCTGGATATGGCCGGCATCCCTTACGTCGGCTGTGGCGTGCTGGCATCGTCGCTGGCCATGGACAAAGCTGTGTCCAAACTGGCCTTCGCCGCCGCCGGCCTGCCACAAACCCCGTGGTACACCCTCTTGCGACGGGCGTGGGCGCACCGGGCTTCCGAGCTGATCTCCGAGATCGAGGCCAGGCTGACGTATCCGCTCTTTGTGAAACCCGCCAATCTTGGCTCCAGCGTGGGCATTAGCAAAGCCCACGACCGCAACGAATTGCAGGCCGCCATCGACCTTGCCGCCCGTTTCGACCGCAAAATCGTGGTCGAACAGGCCGTGCCGAATGCTCGCGAGATTGAAATCTCGGTGCTGGGAAACGCCGAGCCCCAGGCTTCGGTGCCGGGTGAGATCGTCCCCAGCAACGAATTTTACGACTACGCCGCCAAATATATCGACGGCAGCAGCAAAGAACGCATTCCCGCCCCCATTACGCCCGCACAAAGTCGTCGCATCCAAGACATGGCGATCCGCGCCTTCCGCACCATCGACGGCAGTGGCATGGCCCGCATCGACTTCCTGCTGGACGACGTCAGCGGCGATATCATTCTGAACGAAATCAACACCATTCCCGGATTCACCAGCATCAGCATGTATCCCAAGCTGTGGGATGCCAGCGGCCTGCCCTTCCCCCGGCTTATCGACCGCCTGATCGAACTGGCACTGGCCCGTCATGCTGAAAAAACCCATAACGAAACCCATTTCCAACCCTCTGCCTGACGCACCCTCCCCCATGCATCATGCCTACATTTTACAGATCTTCTCCCAAGCGTTCTCGGGCCAGGCCCAAACGCAAGAAAAAACGGCGCTTCCTGCATCCGTCCGTCGCCGTCCTTGATCCGCGGCGCCTGCTGCCCGATCCGCCCCCTGCCCGGCAGAATCAGGGCAAAACACGGGCGAAACACAAGGCCCGCAGCCACTCGTTGGCCGCGTTCTGGAACCTTTCGCATTATTGCGCCCTGCTGATCTTGCTGGCCGCTCTCTTCGGCTTGGGTTACACTTTGATTGATAGTGCTTTTTATGTATACTTTCCTGATGTCGAAACCAACCGCTACACTCGTGCCGAAGATGTCATCAACTTCCTGCGCATTTATGATAGCTCTATTTACACCATCGACCCCCAGGAAATTGCCACCCGGCTCGAGCAACTCCCGCACGTGCAAACGGCCACAGTGCAAACCGCACTCCCTGCCCGCCTGCACATCCAGTTGCAGGAATGGGAGCCCGTGCTCATTTACAAGCTGCATAACCAGCAATACTGGGTCAGCCCCGAAGGCCGGGTCGCACCCGAAGCCGAGCCCCGGGCGCTGGTGGTGCTCACCGATGAAGAACAGGCCGTCGCCATCGACGATCAGCACCTCAATCCCGACGTCGTCAATGCCGTCCTGCGCATCCATCAGGCCCTGCCCGAGGTCAAATCCTTCCGTTACCAGGAACCCCTGGGCCTGTGGTTTGCCAGCCCCGAAGGATGGGTGGTGTACCTGGGCTCGCCAGACCGCATCAGCCAAAAAATCGCCCTCTGGGAAACTGTCCGCAAGCGCATCCTGGAGGAAAACCTGCAAGTTACATTGATCGATCTGCGCTATCGATTACCCACCTGGCGCTAAGTGATTGTCGAGAATTAACCCCCCGAAGCTCAAAAACGGAATTCATCTTTGCCCGATTCCTAAGCCTCCCCACCCCTCATCCCAACGAAACCCCCACCGTGTCAGAACCCATTACCGCCATAGATGTCGGCACAACCAAAATATGCGCCTTCATTGCCGAACCGATGGAGGACGGACGCCTGCAATTGCTAGGCGCCGGCGTAGCCCGCAGCCGCGGCCTGCGCCGGGGCGTCATCGTCAACGTCTCTGCCGCCACCGAAGCCATCACCGAAGCCATCGAAAAAGCTGAGCGAGACGCCAGCCAGCGCGTCGACAGCGCCTATGTCGGTATTGTCGGCAATCACATCAGCTCGCACAACAGCAAAGGTGCCGTGGCCATCCCCCGTGGCCGCAGCATCACCCGACAAGATGTCGATCGGGCGCTCGATGCCGCCCGCGCCATCCCCCTGGCCGCCGACCGCGAGATCATCCACGTCATCGCCCGCAACTTCAAGGTCGATGAACAGGCCGGCGTGCAGGAACCGATTGGCATGCACGGCTACCGGCTCGAAGTCAATGCCCACGTGATCACAGGCGCCCGCGCCCCCGTCAGCAACCTCATCAAGTGCATCGAAGGCAATGGCGTCACCGTCAACGAAGTCGTCCTCGAACCCCTGGCCAGTGGCGAAGCCATACTCACCCGCGAAGAGCGAGACATGGGTGTGGTGGTCGCCGACATCGGTGGCGGCACCACCGATATCGCCATCTATCTCGATGGCTCCGTCTGGCACACCGTCATCCTCGACGTCGGTGGCGATCATCTCACCCGCGATTTGGCCATGGGTTTACGCACGCCTTACAACACCGCCGAGCGCCTCAAAATCCGCTTCGGGCATGTGCTGCCCGACCAAATTGATGGAGAAGAAATCATCAACATCGATGCCTTTGGCGATGCCGATAGTCAGGCCACATCCCGGCGCTTCATTGCCGAAATTCTGGAAGCCCGGGGGGAAGAAATCCTGCAACTGATCTTGCGGGAGATCAACCGCTCTGGCTATGACGGCATCCTGCCCGCCGGCATCGTCCTCACCGGTGGCTCCTCCCTGCTGCCGGGCCTCAAGGAACTGGCCCAGGACGTATTCCGGCTGCCTATTCGCACCGGGATTCCTGGTCACATCGTCAACGTACCCCGGCAATGGCAGAACCCCGCCTATGCTACAGGCTTTGGACTATTGCTGTGGGCCCACCGCCAAGACGCGTACGAAACTACCCGCCAAACCCCCGGATCGGGACAAAGTCGCTGGCGCAAATGGCTGCAAGCTTTGCTCCCGGGTTAATTCCCCCCACTTCACTCGCGCTCAAGTCGCCCCCCACTCTAGAGGAGAAATCATATGGCAAAATCCCCCCGTCCCTATATCGAAAATCTGGCCCAGATCAAAGTCATTGGTGTGGGCGGTGGCGGCGGCAATGCCGTCAACCGCATGATTACCGAAGGCATTCAGGGTGTCGAATTTGTGGCTGTCAACACCGACGCCCAGGCGCTCATGCTTTCCGACGCCCCTCTGCGCGTGCGCATCGGCGACAAACTCACCAAAGGCCTGGGCTCCGGCGGCTCGCCCAACGTGGGTGAACAGGCGGCCGAAGAATCTACCGAAGAGCTGAAAGATATTCTTTCCGGCGCCGACATGATCTTCGTCACCGCTGGCATGGGGGGGGGCACCGGCACCGGCGCCGCCCCCGTCATCGCCCGCATCGCCCGCGAAACCGGCGCCCTCACCATCGGCGTGGTCACCAAACCCTTCCGTTTCGAAGGCACACGTCGTCGCACCCTGGCCGAACAGGGCGTGGCCGCCCTCACCCAACATGTCGACACCCTCATCGTCATCCCCAACGACCGCCTGCTCGAGATCGTCGACAAACGCGCCAGCGTGCAGGAAGCCTTTGCCACCGCCGATGATGTCCTGCGCCAGGGCATCCAGGGCATTAGCGAGCTGATCACCATCCCCGGCCTCATCAACCTCGACTTCGCCGATGTGCGATCGATTATGAGCGAAGGTGGCGCTGCCCTTATGGCGATTGGTGCGGGACGGGGTGATAACCGCTCCCAACAGGCCGCCGAAGAAGCCATTCATTCGCAACTGCTCAACATCGGCATCGACGGTGCCCGCGGCATTCTCTTCAATGTTACCGGCGGCGAAGACATGAGCCTGTTCGAGGTCAACGAGGCCGCCGAACTCATCCGCAGCACTGCCCATCCCGACGCCAACATCATCTTCGGTGCCGTCATCGATCCCACGCTTAACGACGAGCTACGCATCACCGTGATTGCCACCGGATTCGATGCCGTAGAGCAGCAGCAAGAGTCGTCCCACGCCCGCAAAACCATTGCCTTCCCCTCGCGTGAACGGCAACTGAACAGGGAGGACATCGACATCCCCGCCTTCCTGCGACGACGGCAGCAAAATCAGGGCGCGGACGGCTCCTCCAGATAATCCCAGCCTGATCGGTATTCCCTGCCACCGCACTGATCGCTTTTTGGATCAATGAGTGTGGTTGGGGGCAGCGATAAAGCGGGGCGTAGCCGGCCCGTCGGGCGACGCTGGGCGTGAGTTGCCCGCTGGCAGGCTGCCGGAGAAGCCGGTCCCGTTTTTGATAGGACGCAGATTAACGCTGATAACGCTGATTTCTCTCCTCTATCTGCGAAAATCTGCGTACTCTGCGTCCCATGCTTTCTTGTCCCCAAAGCAAGAGCCATTTGTTGCCCGGAGGAACTCTCTCGCCAAGCATGTCCTGAGTGTAACCGAAGGGTCGCAAAGCTTTTTGGTTCAACCGGAACTCAGGGAGGCTGAATCGAGTACCTCCTGAGTCCAAAAGAGCCAGCTTTCTGTATTTTTTGCGTTCCTGGCGCCCGTTCGACTTTGTTCAGGATATGCTTGGCGAGAAGTCCTCTTGGTTCTGGCCATGCCAGGGTAGGCGAACCGCTGCATAGCTTATGCCGGGCTCCAGGGGCGCCGTGGGAAAGGCAACTGGCATCGACAATCGGGTATGCTCATCAGCGTCTGCGTTTACCTCAATATATCCCCTGCCCCATCTTAAATTTCGAAAACAGCCGTCGCCTGTCCCCGAGCTCAATCTGGCCCTCAGGCACCGTCAACGCCCCTTGTTTGGCTTCATTTTTGCCTATTAGCGGCCATTCCGGCCCTCACGGCCTTTATTGTCCCGTGATGAGGCTTATGCTATACTTCTTGCCCTACTAAATAAGGGTCACGAACACTGCCCGTCCACAATATCTGGTACCTTGGTCCTCCATATCCAAAACCAAGCCGGATCATCGCCGTCCACCTTCGATCTCGGCTTTTTTGTTGATCCGTAGAGCGCCAGCCACCAGCATAGCGAGTAACTAATGAAATGCCCCCATTGTGGCCATGATGGGTCACGAGTCATCGACACACGCGACAGCGGCGATGGAATCCGACGCCGACGCGTGTGCAAACAGTGCAACCAACGCTTCACCACCTACGAACAGCTCAATACAGCCGTCCATATCGTCAAATCCGACGGCCGCCGCGAGCCCTTCGACCGCATCAAGCTTCTCAACGGCATCCGCGTCGCCAGCGCCAAGCGGCCCATCGCCACGGCGCATCTCGAAGGCATTGTCGATCAAATCGAAGAATATGTACACAGTTCCGGACGCACAGAAATACCCAGTAAAGAAATTGGAAATATCGTCCTGAATCGACTCAAGGCCATCGACCCCGTCGCCTATATCCGCTTTGCCACCGTCTACATGGATTTACCCGATCTCGAATCGGTACGTAGTGAAATCGATCGGCTCATGGACCGATCCTGATTTCTATCATCCCCTCCCCCCAGGTTAGGTCCCCCACATGATCGATCACAAAACCACACCATCGTTGCCGTCCCCGCCGTCTTACGTAAATGATCGGAACATTCATCTCTCGACCAACAGCACCAATGTACTCACCCGCCGTTATTTGCGTAAAGGCCTCCACGGTGAAACCCTGGAGACCCCGGCGCAGATGTTTTATCGGGTGGCCAGCCATATCGGCGCCGCCGAAGCTGAATTCGACGACGATAAAGAGCAAGCCACACGGCGTTTTTACGATCTGCTCACGCAAATGCGCTTTTTCCCCAATTCGCCCACATTCACCGGCGCCGGCACGCCCCTGGGCCAGCTTGCCGCCTGCTTTGTCCTGCCCATCGAAGATGACATGGGCAAGCACCCCGACGGCATCTTCCAAACCATGCGCAATGCTGCCCTCATCCAGCAAACCGGGGGCGGCAACGGCTTCAGCTTCAGCCGTCTGCGCCCTCACGGCGATACAGTCATGACCTCTGCCGGCATTGCCACCGGCCCCATGGGCTTTCTCGAAGCCTACGATAAGGCTTTTGGCGTCATCGCTCAGGGCGGCACCCGGCGCGGGGCCAACATGGCCGTGCTGCGCGTCGACCATCCCGACATCGAAGAATTTATCGCCTGCAAAGCCGAAGAAGGCACGATCACCAATTTTAATATCTCCGTTGGCGTCAGCGACGCCTTTATGCAGGCCGTCAAAGAAGATGGCGACTTCCCTCTCGTCAATCCTCGTACCGGCGAGACCGTGCGCACCGTCCCCGCGCGCCAGTTGTTCGAGCAAATCGCCACCTACGCCCACCGCAATGGTGAACCCGGCATCCTCTTCCTGGATGCGGCTAATCGTAGCAACCCCGTGCCGCATCTGTACGAATTGGAAGCCACCAACCCGTGTGGCGAACAGTGGCTCGGGCCTTACGAAAACTGCTGCCTGGGCTCGGTCAACCTGGCCAAGCACGTCACGGCCGAGGGTCAGATCGATTGGGATTTGCTGGAAAAAACCGTCACCGAAGCCACCCACTTCCTCGATAATGTGGTGCAGGCCAATGCCTACGTGCCGGCGGTGCCCCAGCTCAAAGAAGCCGCCCACCGCGTGCGTCGCATCGGCCTGGGCATCATGGGCCTCGCCGACATCATGTACCGCCTGGGTGTACGTTATGGCTCCGACGCCTCGCTGGAACTGGCATCACAGATCATGGAATTTGTGCGTTTTCACATCATGCGCAGCTCCATCGAACTGGCCCGACAGCGTGGTGCCTTCCCGGCCATCCGCGGCTCCATCTACGACCCCAACAACCTGCGCTGGGAACCCCCCACCCCCCTCATGCCCTATAAGCACGATTTCGGCCGTCCCCCCATCAACTGGGACGTTATCGTCGCCGGGTTGATGACCCACGGCATCCGTAATGGCGCCCAAACCACCATCGCCCCCACAGGCACCATAGGCACTGTTACCGGCTGCGAAGGCTATGGCTGCGAACCCACTTTCGCCCTGGCCTACACGCGTTATGTCAAAGAAAAAGACGGAGATGTGCCGCTGACGTATATCAGTCCCCTTTTCCTGGCCGCATTGGAGAACGCCGGCATCGAAAGCACCACCCGTCAGCGTATCATCGAACAAGTCCTCCATGCCGGCACCTGCCAACAGATCGAAGAGCTGCCAGAAGCCATTCTCCATACCTTTGTCGTCAGCCAGGATGTCAGCCCCCGCGGCCATGTGATGATGCAGGCGGCGTTGCAACGTTTTGTCGACAACAGCATCTCCAAGACAACCAATTACCCGCCTGACGCCACAGTCAATGACGTCAAACAAGCTTACGAACTGGCGTGGGAGCTGGGCTGCAAAGGGCTCACCGTCTATGTGACCGGCAGCCGCCAGGAGGTGGTGCTCGAAACCCAGGCCACGGCTGAAAACAAGGCCATGCACAATGGCGCCACCGCTCCTTATGACGAACCTACCCCTGTCCCTGCCCGCAAACATCGTCCCACCCATCTCCATGGCATCACCTACCGTCAGGCCACGCCCGTAGGCACCGCGTACATCACCGTGAATAGCACCGACGACGCCGAACCCTTCGAAGTGTTCCTCAATGTGGGCAAAGCCGGATCAGATGTGGCTGCGGTGGCCGAGGCCCTGGGCCGGCTGATTAGCTACACCCTGCGCATGTCCAGCCCACTCAGCCCCAGCGAGCGCCTGCAGCAAATCGTGTACCAGTTAGGCGGCATCGGCGGCGGTCGGCCCCTGGGATTTGGCGCCCAACGCGTCCGCTCTCTCCCCGACGCCATTGCCCAGGTGCTGAGCGAATATCTGGGCACCGTGGAGCTACAGGCCCTGACACGGCCCGCCACCATCTCCAGCGAACAGATGGAGCTACCCTTGTTGCAGATTGGCGATCTATGTCCAGAGTGTGGACAGGCCTCCCTCATGTATGTAGAAGGTTGCAAAAAATGTATCAACTGTGGCTACAGCGAGTGTTAGCCTGACGGCATCTTCCCCAGCCCGAAAGCATAAAAAGACCTCGCAGGTTTCCGAGACCTGCGGGGTCTTTTTTGCTGAAGCCCCTTCAGGGTACGTTGACACAGTTTCCAGCTTCTTGTAACATGATGGGCCAGGAAGGCCTTGAGGCCAACCCGACAAACAAGCATACCGATCCCACGCCGCGATAGAGGGAATCAGGAAATCGAGTATCCACAGCACTGGTTAACAGGAGTTACGCCATGAAAACCCTATCTATGCTTACAACAAAGCTACGCATCAGGAAGCGGGCGCCATTGGTCGGCATCGCCGTTGTGATCATCGCCGCCGCATTGCTGGGCGGTGGTAACGAACGCCAGCAACCGCAGCCGGTGGCCATGATCGATATCGGCGCCATCTCCGCAGCCGCGGGCGAGGCCTGGAACCCTGGCATATCCGACGCAGACACCTGTAGCCGTTGCCCTACGCCGCAACCCCCCAGCGGCGAGCCACCCGCCTGGCGCCTGGTGCCACCCGGCGGCCCGGATCTGCCCCCCACCGCTCCCCAGGAAGGCAAGGCCATCCGCCGCAGCAACTACTTTGTGCAGCAGCGGGCCTATCCCCTGGACGACCTGCCCCTGGGCAGCTTTGACAAGGCCCTGGCCGTACGCGACCGGCAGCGCCGGCAAAGCATCAACGCCCAGGCAGTAACCGCGGTCTGGCAGCCGATGGGCCCGGCGCCCATGAAGAATTCACAGTTGGGCGCCCAGAAAAACGACGTCAGCGGCCGGGCCAAAGCCATTGCCGTGGACCCGCGCAATGGCAATGTGGTGTATGTAGGGGCGGCGCTGGGCGGCGTGTGGAAGACAAGCAATGGCGGAAGCAGTTGGACGCCGCTCACCGACGATCAACCCTCGCTCTCCACCGGCGTCATCGTCCTCGACCCCCAGCATCCCGACACCATCTACGTGGGCACCGGCGAGCCCACGCCCGGCGGCGATAATTATTACGGCGTGGGCATCCTCAAATCGACCAATGGTGGGGCCAGTTGGCAGCATTTGGGCAAAGAGGTCTTTACGGGCCTGGGCATGTCCAACATCGTCATCAATCCCAACAATCCGCAGGTGCTGTACGCTGCCACCGCCCGCACCGCGGTGATGGGTCCGCAAGTGCCTGCCCGCGGCATCTTCAAAAGCACCGATGGCGGCCAAAGCTGGACAGGTCTCATGGGCTGCACCGACATGAAATGTTGGGGCGCTTCCGACATCGTGATGAACCCCAAGAATCCGGCCGTGCTGTACGCGGCCTTCTGGAGCTACGGCATCTACAAATCTACCGACAGAGGCGCCAACTGGACAAAATTGACCAACGGCCTGCCACCCAGCAACTTTGGCCGTATCGAACTGGGCATCAGCCCCTCCAACCCCAATGTGCTCTATGCCGGCTATCAATACTCGGTGCCCGACCGTTATGATGGCGCCCTCGTCTTCAAGACCACTGATGGCGGTGCTAGCTGGCAGCAATTGCAGGCACCCAATTATTGCACAGGCCAATGCTGGTACGACAACATCATCGTTGTACATCCCCAAAACCCCAACACCGTCTACGTGGGCGGTTCGGCCAATTACCAGTGGCAGCCTGTGACGCGCATCCGCCAAGTTGTCATCCGCACCACCGATGGCGGCGCCAATTGGCAGGATATGACGCCCAACGACGCTCCCAACACCACGCTGCACCCCGACATGCACGCCATCGCCTTTGATCCCAGCAACCCGAACATCATCTGGGTGGGGAACGACGGTGGGGTGTGGAAGACGACCAACGGGGGACAGAGCTGGATCAATCGTAACAACGGCCTGGGCACTCTACAGTTTACCGGCGTCGATATCCATCCTACGAATGCGTCCATCCTCTTTGGCGGCATGCAAGACAACAACAAAGCCATCACGCACGGCAACACCGCCTGGGATGCCCTGGATGTGGGCGATGGCGGATATGCTGCCATCGATCCCTTCAATCCCACCATCTTCTACGGCTCTCGCTATGGTATCTCCTTCCAGCGTAACGGCAACGGGGGCAGCGCCCCCGTCGATGACTGGCCGGTCAAAACCGATGGCATCGATCGCAACGACCGCGCCCTCTTCTATGCGCCCTTCGCCCTGGACAAAGCGCGGGCCGGTATCGTGTATTATGGCACCCACCGCCTCTATCGTTCCACCAATCGTGGCGAAAGCTGGTCTGCCATCAGCGGCGACCTGACCCGGGGCCAACAGACCGGCGGCAGCATATCCACCATCGCCCCGGCGCAATCGGATACGCGCGTCATCTACGTGGGCAGCTCTGATGGCAACGTGCAGGTGACTGCCAACGACGGCCAGTCGTGGACCAATGTCAGCAAAGCACCGCTGCCTAATCGCTGGGTGTCGGAGATTGCCGTGCCGCACAACAACGCTAACGTGGCTTATGTCGTGTTCAACGGCTTCAACACCCACACGCCTGATACGCCCGGCCACGTG
Source organism: Chloroflexota bacterium (assembly GCA_013152585.1). Classification (GTDB taxonomy): domain Bacteria; phylum Chloroflexota; class Anaerolineae; order J102; family J102; genus JAADGC01. Next base: position 1,936 of record JAADGC010000029.1, on the reverse strand, counting down.
TTCAAAACCAACAACCGTGGCCAGAGCTGGCAGGATATCTCCGGCAACCTCCCCGATACACCGGTACTCTCCATCGTTCTGGATAAAACCGCGGCGGGAACCATCACCATCGGCACCGACGTCGGCGTTTATCGGTCGACGAACGGTGGTGGCAGTTGGCAACCGCTCGGCACCGGCCTGCCCAATGTCCCGGTCGTCGATCTGGCGCTCAATACCGACCTCCATGTCCTCATCGCTGGCACCCATGGCCGCAGCGTGTGGAAACTGGACCTGGGCGGCAGCCCGGCGCCCACTGATACCCCGAGGCCGCCAACCGCCACCCCCACGACCAATCCGGCGACCGCCACCCCCACCATCCCTCCCTTCACGCCCGCACACACCCTCTATCTCCCCGTTTCCTTACACACCCAGACCATCCAACATCCCACTGCCACGCTCACCCCGCAAGGCACGAGCTTGCCCACCACCACTCCCACCGTCACACCCACGACCGGCCCCACCCGCACTCCCACAGCCACACCCGGCGGCCCCACACCCACCACCACACCCATACCCTCTCCTCTCGTCTTTGCCGACGACTTTTCGAACCCCGGCAGTGGCTGGGCCACAGGCGTTACCAGTTCTTGTCAGCGCGTTTACAGCAATGGCGAATACGGCATGGCCGTCCTGCAAACCAATTGGGTCTGCCTGAGCTCTGCCCCCCAGCCGCAGGCTGGCGATATGGTGGTGCAGGTAGAGGCGCGCAAAGATTCGTCCCCCGATGGCAGTGTTTACGGCCTGATCTTCGGGCTTGCCGATCCCAACACCTTCTCGCAATTCTACGTATTCTGGGTCGATCCGGCCGACGGTACCTATATCGTGCAAAAATACGATAACGGCTGGAGTAATATCACCAACGTAGAATTTACGGCGAATATCCATCAGGCAGACCAGTCCAACCAGTTGCGGGTGCGCCGGGCCGGTTCGCAAATTCGTTTGTATATCAACGATGGGATGGTCAACAGTTTCACCGACGATGCCTTCACTGCCAACACTTACACCGGCGTCGCCATCTGGTCGGCCTACGACAGCAACACCGCCATCAGCTATTTCGATGACTTCAAGATCAGCGTTCCCACCCGCATTCTCTACGACGACTTCGGCAACAGCTCCAGCGGCTGGTTCACAGGCGCCATCCAGGTCTGTCAGGCCGGCTACCAGAATGGCGAATATGTCACCACGACCGCACCCAATTACTCCTGCTTCTTCCGTTCACCGGGTGGCAGCAGCCCCAACGGCCTGTTCCAGGTCACGGCCCGACGCGGAGAAAGCGTCTATCCCACCGTATACGGCCTCATGATCGGTGAAGATGGCAGCTTCTCCACCTTCTACACCCTGCTCATCACCCCTGACAGCCAGGAATACGTATTGGCAAAATTCAACGGCAGTTGGCTGGCGCTCACCTGGGACCAGATCGAAGATGACGCCTGGCAGTACTCGCCCCTCATCCGTCCCGGCAGCAGCAGCAACCGCCTGCAAGTCGTGCGCGACGCCAATCGCCTTGACCTTTTCGTCAACGACAACTACCTGGAGACCGTGTATGACGATTCGCTGCAGGGAGACGGTTACTTCGGCGTCATCAACTGGGCTTCCGAATACACCCCGGTCACATCCTTCTTTGACGACTTCTCCGTGCTCACCTGGGAGGAACAGCCGGCGCTCAACGCCCAGTTCGGCGCTCAGTTGAACAGCGCCGCCGGGCCGACGCTCTCCCCCATGTCGCACGCCCTCACACCCCCGGCGCCCTCCAGACCTCCGGCACCAAACTCTGTCCGACCGGCGGCACCTGCGGGCATCAATTAGCATAAATTCCGCCCCGCTCCCATCGATCACAGTGCAAAAATGACCCCGAGCTAACCTTGGGGTCATTTTTTTGAGATAATTCTAAGATAACAAG
>JAADGC010000076.1 GCA_013152585.1 Chloroflexota bacterium | reverse complement strand
TGCCGCGCCTCGTGGCCGTGTCCTTGATACGGCCACGGGCCTTGGGTATACAGCCATCCTCGCCTCCCGCCGTGCCGAAGTGGTGACGACCATCGAACTAGACCCAGCTGTCCTCGAAATTGCTCGTCTTAATCCCTGGTCCCAAGCGCTTTTCCACAGCAGCAACATCGAACAGCGTCTGGGCGACGCCTTCGACGTTGCAGAAAGTCTGCCCGACCATAGCTTCGATCGCATCATCCATGATCCCCCCATGTTCAAACTGGCCGGGCATCTCTACTCCACCGACTTTTATCGCCAGCTCCACCGCCTACTCAACTCCCGCGGCCGTCTCTTTCACTACATCGGCGATCCCGACAGCAAGTCCGGTCGCAATACCACGCGAGGCGTCATCCAGCGCCTGCAAGAGGCGGGCTTTCGTCGTGTACAGCGGGCACCGCAGGCTTTTGGCGTGATCGCCTGGCCTTGAGGGCGATCATGATCTGCTTCACCTTGAGGACAAACGTCAGGAACCCTGCTATTCTTAGCACTTCACGATGACGTTGCCAACATTTCTGTCAGTAAGGCGAAGGTGAGCTCCTTGGGGTTCCACTCCAGCGCCTCCGCTGCGAGAGGGAGCGGCCCTACACAGGCAGGACAGCCTTGCTCACAGGGGCAGCTTTGCACGACTGCGTATGCCGCTTGCAAAAGCGTGGCTTGGAGTTCGAACAGACGCTCAGCCAGGCCAATGCCGGCAGGCGCTCGGTCATAGAGGATGATGGTGGGGAGTTGTGTGTGGGCGGCATGGGCATCGGCATACGTGCCCAGATCGCGAGGATCACACATGAGATGAAGCGGGGCAAGATGTCCCAACAGATAAGCCAGACCACCCAAACCCGACCGTAGCCGCACTCCCCGTTCGATACGTTGATGGCAGGTGTGACACAGGGTACGCAGGTTGCTTAACTGATTAGCCTGCAAATAAGCTTCGTTCTGGCCGGGGATGTAACCAAAGCTGCGGAAGGGCCGAATATGATGCACATCGTGTTGGCGCTGCGCTGTTTCAGGGCGGCCACACTGCGTGCAGCGATAGCCGTCCCGTGCCCGCGCCTGGTCCCGCTGTTGCGGCCAATTGGGGCCATAATCATTAGGATCACTTTGCCAAAACCCCTGCGCCCGCAAACGCTCGACCAGGCTATCGGCGACAGCCAGCCAATAGCCACTGGTCTGCAAGACTGTTTCCGGGAGATCGATTTCGCCATAACCCAGGGTTTCATGTGTCCAGCGTTTGATGCGCCGATAGCCCGTCGCCTGACTCCGTACTTCCACATCGCCGTAGCCTTTGCGTACTTCTCCTTCTTGCACCTCCTGTCTTACTTCCAGGACTTCGATTTCTGTACTTGTCAGAGCCTCGGTGTAGTAATCAACGGCCGCGGTCTGCACATAAGCGTGTCCATTCTCCCAATCCAGTGACTTCACCACATACGTCTGGCCCTCATGGAGATACACCGCCCCTTCATACAGCAGGATCGGCACTGCTTCCCGCTCCAGCTCGCCGATGGTCTGTACGGGTTCATCTGGCTGCAAAGGTTGGGCCATGATCACGACTGGATCTGGGTCCGCGGTGCGAAGGCTGACCTCCTGCGCCGGATAAGCACTATCCAGCCAATACCAGCGATCGCCTACCTGCTGCAATTCGCCTTCCTCGGCCAACATTTGTAGCAGTTCTGCTGTGAATTCCACCCTACCGAATAGCTCACCCACGCGAAAGGGCAGCTCGAAGGCAGCACAGCGCAGGTGTTGGCTGAGAATCACGAGATTGTCAGGGTTGATCAAGGCATGTTCGGGACTGCGGCCAAAGAAATAATCGGGATGCTGCATGAGATACTGATCCAAGGCGCCAGGACCGGCAATGAAAATCGCGAGAGATGCCTTTTGGCGCCGACCCGCCCGGCCCGCCTGCTGCCAGGTGCTGGCAATCGTCCCGGGAAATCCCACCAGCACCGCCGCTTCGAGCTGGCCGATATCGATACCCAACTCCAGGGCATTGGTCGACACCACCCCCCGCACCTCTCCCGAACGCAATCCTGCTTCGATAGCACGTCGCTCTGCCGGCAGATAGCCCCCGCGATAGCCGCGAATCGCCGCGGCATGACCGCCCTGGCGCTGATACGCCTCGCGTAGGTAGGTAAGCAGCACCTCGGTGCGCAGTCGCGAACGTACGAAAAAGATCGATTGATAACCCCGACGTAACAACTCCGTTCCCAACCGCTGAGCTTCGAGCAAACTGCTACGTCGCAGCCCTAGCTCGGGATCAATGAGAGGGGGATTGTAGAAGAGAAAATACTTTTCGCCCTGGGGGGCGCCGTTATCATCCACCAACACCACCGGTGCTTCGATCAGGCGTTGGGCATGTTGAGAAGGATTAGCAATGGTGGCCGAGGTCAGAATAAAGTTGGGATCACTGCCATAAAAGTGGCAGATACGCCGCAACCGTCGCAGGACATTGGCCATGTGTGAACCAAATACACCCCGATACGTATGCATCTCATCGATCACTACGGTACGCAAACCCTGAAAGAAAGAAGCCCACTGCGTATGATGTGGCAGAATGCCGGTATGCAACATATCGGGATTACTGAGCAGCAACTGCGCCCCTTCACGAATGTGTTTGCGCTGGCCACGCGGCGTATCACCATCATAGGTTGCGGCGGTGACGTTCGCTCGTAGGGTCTCGATCAACATCCCTAACTCCACGCGTTGATCTTGGGCCAGGGCTTTGGTGGGAAACAAGTACAAGGCTCGGGCTTCAGGATCATTGAGCAGTGCCTGGAGTACGGGCAGGTTGTAGCATAGGGTCTTGCCTGAGGCCGTAGGCGTAACAACAACCACATTTTCCTGGGCAAGGGCAGCATCAATCGCCTGGGCCTGGTGGGTGTAGGGCAGATGAATACCGCGAGTCTGCAAGGCCAGTGGCAAACGCGCATCGAGTGCTGCTGGCCAGGGCGCGTGGCGCGCTGGCCGGGCGGGAATGCGCTGCCAATGGCAGATACCACGGCGAAATTCAGGCTCCA
>JAADGC010000139.1 GCA_013152585.1 Chloroflexota bacterium | reverse complement strand
GACGTAGGCGTGGCCGTGAGCGTACGGGTAGGAGTCGGTGTAGCGCTTGGGGATGGTGACGGCGTGGGGGTGAAGGTGGCCGAGGGCGTGGGCGAGGGTGTGGGCGTGGGGGATGCCGTGGGGGTGGGGCTGCTCTGTGGGCAGTCGGGGGCGGTGATGCTGGCTGCGGCCGACCAGGGGCTATACACATTGGTTCCCCGCAAGCTGCGAACTGCGTAGGCGTTACGCTGATCGCACACCGGCGCCCCATCGCTCCAGACTAACCACTCCCCCTGGCCATCGGCTGCGGCTACCTGGCTGAGGAAGTGGAACTGCTGCTGGTCGGCTGAGCGGCGCCAGATTTCGAATCCGGTTTCGTCGGGAGAGGCATCACGCCAATGGATTTGCACCTGTGCCGGCTCGGCCGCCAGGGCCACCCAGACTGATGTGGGGGCGCAGGGGGGGAGAGCATCGGTGACAATCTCGCTGTAAGGTGAAAAAATGCCGTCGCGTTCGCTGCGCACCCGATACGACCAGCTACGGCTACATTCATAGGCACGAAAGCGGTCGGCAAAATAGTTGGTATTGGGGGCCAGTGTGGCAATGTGGCTCCAGTCACCGCCCGGGCGAGTGCGTTCGATGTGCAGGGCGCTTTCGTCGCTGGCAATGTCATCCCAACTGATATCCAGGATATACCATCCCGGCACCGGATAAATGCGGATTTGCACGGGAGCACAGGGCGCGGCCTGCGCCATCTGTGGCGGCGTCCAGTCCGCAGGGATGTTTTCTGTGTCCCATCCTCGCAGCCTGTAAGCATAACGATGCGAGCAGGCCACGGCAGTATCGTCGTATTGGTTGCCGGATACAAGGGCGATGGTCTCCCAGGCGTGCACGCCATCCAATGAGCGCTGAATCTCCGTCAACGGCAGCAACGGCTGTGAGGGCCACTGGAGATGAATGCGATAATCGCCTGAAACGCTTTCGGCGGATAATGTTCCAGAACCTTTTTGATTGCTACTTTGAGCGGGCGCCGCCGGGAACATGAGCAGTATCACCAGGGCGCTGCTCAATACCAGGAAGCGCGCCCAGCGATCGCTGCGAAGATGCGTGAAAGAGGGTGGAGACTGGGGAGGCTGGGGCATAGAATGGTTTCCTGTCGGCAGTGTATTGTAACGGTTGCGATGAAGAAACAAAAAGTTGGTGTAGGCACAAGAACCCTGAGTCGCGTCTTTCCCGCTTTCGCCACCGTTATTCTCCGTCTCTGCCAGCCGCATCTCCGCCATTTTGATGCTCCCTTTTAACACCATCGCAGATGCCGAGCACGCCCTGACGCTGGCCTGCGGGTGCGGCTCTGCCACAACGCAAGCGGGTGTCCCCGGCGTCAACCGCACCCGTGCGCCAGGGTCGCCCCCTGGGGGACGGCCCTGGCAGGGATGTACGTTAGCGTCGGGTCAGTTCGCGGGCGATGATGTGACGTTGCACCTGACTGGTGCCTTCGTAAAGCTGGAAGATTTTGGCATCACGCATCAGTTTCTCAACTGGGTACTCCTGGCTGTAGCCATAGCCACCGAAGACCTGCACGGCGTCGGTCGTGACTTTCATGGCCATATCGGCACAAAAGGCCTTGGCATACGCGGCTTCCATCGTGTTCGATTTGCCGTTGTCGAGCAGCCAGGCGGCCTCGCGGGCCAACAATCGCCCGGCCTCGATATTGATGGCCATGTCGGCCAGCATAAAGCTGACCCCTTGCAGAGCAGCAATGGGTTTGCCATAGGCCATACGGGTCTTGGCATACGCGGTTGCTTCTTCCAGTGCTCGCCGGGCCACGCCTACTGCTGCCGCTGCCACAGCCGGGCGTGAGCTATCGAAGACTTTCATGGCGATCATAAAACCATCGCCTTCGCGTCCCAGCAGGTTTTCGGCCGGCACCTCGACATCTTCAAAAAAGACTTCGCTGGTTTTCGAAGCATGTTGTCCCATCTTGGGCAGCGGCTTGCCTGTCTTCACGCCCCAATCCCGTTCCAGGATAAAGGCACTAATGCCACGATGACGCGCCGCCCGATCTGTTTTGGCAAATACGACAAACGTGTCGGCCACAGGACCGTTGGTAATCCAGGTTTTGGTACCATTGAGGATGTATTTATCACCCTGGCGTTCTGCATAGGCCTTAATCCCGGCGACATCTGACCCGGCCGCAGGCTCTGTCACGCAATAGGCGCCCATCGTCCCTTCGACCAGGGGGGTCAGATATTTGTGTTTTTGCTCCTCGCTGCCAGCGATGATGATGGGCAGGGAAGCCAACGAATTCAACACCAATGAAGTCTGAACCCCGGAACAGGCCCAGGCCAGTTCTTCGTTAAGAATACACTCTTCCAGCAAACTCATGCCGGGGCCGCCGTATGCTTCGGGCACATTGACCCCCAGTAGGCCACTGGCGGCTGCCTTTTTGACAATAGCCCAGGGGAAATCCTCATGCTGGTCGTAATACTCGGCGACGGGCTTGATCTCCTTTTCTGCAAAATCATGGGCCATGTCTTGCAGCATCTTTTGCTCGGGAGATAGAGAGAAGTTTAACATTGCACATACCTCGCTGTTGAGAAGAAAACGGACCAAAAATCATCGTTGATTTGATCAAGGCTCCCGTTGGCCAGCGCTAAATAGCTATAGAGGTTGGCTCGGAAGGCCCCGCCAAGAACAGAAGGTGCACAAATGCACCACATGTCTGAGTGATTCTACCACGCGATGACGCAATGCGTCAATTGGCCAGAGTGCGTTTCAAAAAGGGGGCATTGTGTTCAAACTCGCCGGATTGCGAATCCGGCTCGTGAGCAAACGCACCCCCACCAAAGCGCCCCTTGATCCCCAGCCTACTCTCACCTACAATGGTGCCATGAAAGTTGCCTTGTGGATTATAACTCTGCTGACACTGCTCCTCGCGGCCTGTGCTCCCGTGGCGCCATCGGCGCCCACACCGGCCGATGTTGTGGCGCAGGCAATTCCCCCCACCACATACACACCCACGAATGTGCCACCCCCCAGCCCAACGCCAACATTCACTCCGGCACTGCCCACGGCTACGGCCTCACCCGCCCCCCTACCACAGACT
>JAADGC010000042.1 GCA_013152585.1 Chloroflexota bacterium | reverse complement strand
TGAGGTGGCAGATGTAAGCCATGCTGTCAACACGATCGGTCGGTGCAGACCGACCGGTGGCCGTAGGCCCCATAGCCCCGATTTCAATCGGCGGCACGGCTCGCCAAATTCCGGGGACGCACCCCGCTAGGCTCTGTCGATTTGAATGCCGCCCCCTGGTATGCTAAAATGCGAAGGCTGCACCCCCTTCACATTGGCTGCCCCGAGCTGCCCTGATGAAATAACATTTTGAAAAACGCCGTAATCGTTCCCACTTTTAACGAAGCCGAAAATGTGGCTCCGCTGATTGAACATCTCTTAAGCCTGGAGCCGGAATTGTACGTCATCGTTGTGGATGACAATTCGCCCGATGGCACGGGTGCAGTAGCCGATGCCTGGGCCCAACGCTCAGCTCGGGTGCATGTGATTCATCGTCCCCAAAAACAGGGCCTCGGCACGGCCTATTCCGCTGGCTTTGCCAAAGCGCTGGAATTGGGAAGTGATCTTGTGCTGACGATGGACGCCGATTTTTCGCACAATCCCCGCTACATCCCTGCTTTGCTGGAATTGGCCGAGAGCAACGATCTCACAATCGGTTCCCGTTACGTGACCGGCGGGGGCGTACGACTGTGGGGCCTGCATCGCAAGTTCCTGAGTCGTGGCGCCAATCTGCTGGCCCGTACCTTGCTGGGGCTACACGCCCATGATTGCACGGCCGGATTTCGCTGTTACCGGGCGCAGGTTTTGCAGGTAGTAGACCCGGTTTCGATTCGTTCTGACGGCTATTCCTATCTCATCGAGATGCTCTGGCGTGTACAAAACGCCGGTTTCCGTATTGCCGAAACCCCTATCGTCTTTACCGACCGTCGTAAGGGGACATCCAAAATATCACAACGGGAGATTTTCAAAGCCGGACGGACCGTGATCCAGCTTCTATTCCGGCGTCCCCCCACCCCCGACTCTGCTCTGAAACAATCGCTCTAGGGTTCTGTCCAGCCCCACTCCCAGCCCATGACCTCACCCAACGTATCCTCTCAAAGCGGTCAAAGCGTGATCGAATATGCGCTGATCCTTTTGCTCATCGCCATCATCACACTCGCCATCCTCTTGATATTGGGTGATGATTTGCGCGCGTTCATCTTTGACCTCCTGCGCACCTGGTTTCCCCAAATCGGCTGAATAACAATGCCAATGCTATGATTCGACAACGCTGGTTGCAAGCCATCGTCGACTTCCTGTACCCCTTTCGCTGTCTATCTTGCGGACGTCTGGGCACCCCTTTTTGTCGGCGCTGCCGGGCGCAAGCTCAGCCCGTGGGAGAGCTCATTTGCATCCGCTGCGGCCAGCCCACAACCATCCGTTGTATCTGTTCCTTCTGCCGACAATCGCCTCCCGATCCCCTGCAAGGGATACGCGGGGCGGTTTTTTATGGCAGTCCCATTTCTTTTGCCATTCATGGCCTCAAATACGGCGGCATGACACAACTTGCGGCGCCCCTGGCCACCTATCTGCTCGACCACCTCGATACACATCCCCTGCCCTTCGATTTCCTGATCCCGGTGCCGCTGCATGCTCAGCGCCTGGCCCATCGCGGCTACAACCAAAGCGCATTGTTGGCGGCGCAAGTCGGTGCCCGCCGGGGCATCGCCGTGCGCAGCGACGTGATTTATCGCACCCGCCACACACCTCCGCAGGTGCAACTCAGCCGCCAGCAACGCTTGCAGAACATGGAACAGGCGTTTGCGGCCACGCAGCCGCACATGCTGGCCGGCGAGCGCATCCTCCTCATCGATGATGTGTGCACCACCGGCGCCACCCTGCGTGCTTGCGCCACCGCCCTAAAAGAAACGGGCGCCGGTGAAATATGGGCGCTGACCGTCGCCCGGGCTCGGGCCCCCCTCGATCCCGAACCCTGGCAAAATGGCTTGCGACCTGACCAGGTTTTTCTGGCCTGGGATGCTATGCAACAGCAGGCCCCCACCTCCCTCTAAAACCCATGACTCGTACACAACCCTGGCGGTTTCTGCTTCTATTTACCGTCCTCAGTTTGCTGTTGACATGGCCGCTGTTGCCGCACCTGCTCAGCCATGTGACCGGCGACGGCATCGACGATCCGGCCTTGGCCTGGAATCTGTGGTGGGCCAAGAGCAGTTGGGTAGATCGGGCGGGGATGGATGCTTGGGTGCACAATCCCTTCGATGGCGATGTCATGTTTTATCCGCTGGGCATCAACCTGGCGTTTTACACCCTGACGCTGCTCAACGGCGCCCTCAGCATTCCCCTGCAGGGCGCCTTCAGCTTGATCCTCAGCAATAACCTGCTCCTACTCAGCAGCTTCGTCCTCAGCGCCTTCGGGGCCTATCTGCTGGCGCTGGAGATGTTCGCTACGGTGGGAGACAGCACAAGGCCCGGAGCGCGTAGCGACAGGCGGGTGGCGGCGGCGCTGGCGGGTTTGATCTACGCCTTCGCCTCGGCTAAACTCTTTTACGCTGCCCTGGGCCAGTTCAATATCGTCTCGTCGCAGTGGCTGCCTTTTATGGTTTTGTATCTTTGGCGCAGCCTGCGCTTGCCCTGGCGCTGGCGCAACGGCCTGATGCTGGGCCTCTTCCTGTTGCTGCAAACCTGGGCCGAACTCACTTTTGGCACTTTCGGCGTGCTCCTGATCGCGCTCGTCAGCCTGGGAACATTGGTATGGGCCGGCATCTGGGCTCGCAGGCAAAAGACTGCCGTCGCTGTGGCCGTCGCCTGGTCTGTTTTGCGCAGCGCCGCCATTGCCGCCGTGATGTTTGTGGCCGGACTGGCACCGTATCTGGCGGCCATGCTGCCCGACATGCGCAGTCAGGGCAATTTTTTGGTCGAAGGCGGCGGTTTTGCCGATATTTTCTCCGCCGATCTGCTGGGATTCTTCTTCCCCACCCAACTGCATCCCCTGCTGGGCAACATCGTGCGCATGATTTCCGACGACTCGGCCCTGCGCCCCGATCGCTCGCAGTGGATGGTCAACAAAGGACAACACATCTTTTTGGGCTATAGCGTGATGGCGCTGGCCGCCGTGGCCCTGTGGCGTTACCGGCGTCAGGTCTGGCTATGGGCGATCGGTCTGCTCACAGCCCTGTTTCTCCTCCTGTCGCTGGGGCCCAGCCTACGCATCGGCGGCCACGATACCGGCATCCCCGGCCTGTTCCCGCTGCTGGCGAAAATTCCCTTTCTGCAGGCCAACCGCTATCCCAGCCGTTTTAGCATCGTCATTCTGCTCGGAGTGAGCCTGCTGGCCGCCCTGGGGCTCGATGTCCTGCGTCAACGCTGGCGGCCTTCGCGGCGGCGGTGGCTGACACTGGGCGTTGTCCTGTTGGTCCTGTTCGAACATCTCTCCATCCCCCTGCCGCTCTCCGACCTGCGCCCACCGCCGATTTATGCAAGCGTCAGCGCCGATCCTCGTCCCGGCGCCCTCCTCGATTTACCTATCGGCTGGCGCAATGGCTTCAACGTCTTCGGCAAGTCGGATGTGATTATCATGGCCACGCAGTGGTACCAGACCACTCATCACAGGCCGCTACTCGGTGGCAACACCAGCCGCAACCCGGAGCAGAAATTCCAGTATTTCATGGAGAACCCTGTGATCGGCGTGCTGGCAGCTCTGCAGGATGGCCGCCCGGTCAGCCCCGAAGCCATGCAACTGGCCCAAGACCTGGCGCCCGACCTCCTGCGCACCTACAATATCCACACCGTGTTACTGCACACCGACAAAGTGCCGCCCGACTTCAGCCAGCAGCTCGGGCAACTATTCCCGCTGCAACAAGTCGCCGCCCAAGACGGCATCATCCGCTACGAAGCCCAGTGGCCTCCGCAGCGATCCTCCGTGTCGCTGGCGGCCGATGCGCCCGAATTGCGTACCTATCTCGACCGGGGCTGGGGAGTCGTCAGCACGCGAAATCGGCAGCCGCTGCTTTGGGCCAGTCAAAAACAGGCCCGGTTGATCCTGCCTGGCTTCACCCAACCAGCCACGGTCGAACTGACCCTATTCGCGCCCGTGCCGCAAAACCTGGACCTGCGCCTCGATCATAAACCGTTCTCACGACAGGCGTTGCGGTACGGCATCAACACCATCACCCTTGCCATCCCGCCGCAGTCGCAGGGCTTTCCCCAGCATCTCACCCTGCAGACCGACCATTTCATCACTCCATCCATGTTGCAGATTGCCCCCCGCACAATTGGCACCACCGGCGTTGCCAGCCCGGCCAATCTCGTGTTGCGCTCCGCCGGCAAGACGACGGGTGATTTCGGTCACATCTACGTGGACGGGGTGGATGTCAGTCGCAACAGCCGCGGCTACAATCTGGCGGCGCTGGATGCCAGCACGGGCGAGCTGCTCGATAGCGTCGTGTTCGATACCCATGCCCCCTATCTCGAAGGCGAGAGCGAGCGCCTGGTCGCCTGGATCGGCGCCCTGCCCGCCGGCGCCATCGTCATGGGCGTGGTGCGAGACGCGGCGGCGCTGAATCTTAGCGATGCCGCTGTGCAGGCGCTGCACCAAGTTGGGGTTGCGAACGATATTCGCGGCGAACTACGGCGGGCGCACGCTTTTGTCGGCGTCAAGGGGGCGGCGGCAGGCACGGCGCTCGAGGCCGTGGCCGATGATTGGCCGCTGACGCTGCACGTGGGCGAAGGTCTGACTGCACCGCAGCCGTCAGTGGCCTTGCTGCAACTCAGTTGGCAGGTGAAGTAGCCCATGATACGCGGTTCGCTCGCACCCGGTGTTGACAACGCCCACCCCAACCGGCATACTAAATCCATCTTTCCCCCATCCCTGCTCACTGATAAACGATGGCGCCTCACACGAATCACCCGTTCCCAACCACTATCCAGTAAGATATGAACCAACCACGTATCGGTCTCATCGGTTTTGGCTACTGGGGCCCCAACCTGGCCCGTAATTTTCACGCCCTCCCCCATTGCGATCTGACCTCCATCTGCGATGCCAGCAGCGAACGCCGGGCCAAAGCCGAGAACATCTATCGTTCTACCCGCATGTTTGCCAGCTTCGAGGCCATGCTGGCCAGCGATATCGACAGTGTGGCCATTGCCACCCCGGCCCGCAGCCATTTTGCCCTGGCACAAGCGGCCTTACGGGCAGGTAAACACGTCTTTGTAGAAAAGCCCCTGGCCATGTCCATCGCTGAAGCGGAAGCATTGGTCGAGCTGGCCGAGCGGTTGGGGCTCGTGCTGATGGTCGGGCATGTGTTCGAATACAATCCGGCCGTCCAGCACATGAAAGAGCTGCTCGATGCTGGCGCTATTGGCGATCTGTACTACCTGTATTCCACCCGTGTCAATCTGGGCCGCGTGCAGTCGGATATCAACGCCCTATGGAGCATCGCTCCTCACGATGTGTCTATTTTGTTGTATTTGCTGGGGCAGATGCCCGAATCGGTTACAGCGCGCGGGGCTCGCTATCTCAACGGCAATGTCGAGGACGTGGTGTTTTTTACCTTGAACTTTGCCGAAGACGTGCTGGCGCATGTGCATGCTTCGTGGCTGGATCCCAGCAAAGTGCGGCGCGTGACCGTTGTGGGCAGCAAGAAGATGATCATTTATGATGATCTGGCTGCCGAAGGCAAGGTCAAAGTATACAATAAGGGTGTGATCCGGGCCGTGGATGCTCAGTATGGCGAATACCAATATCGCCTGCACTCCGGCGACATCGCTATCCCCAAACTGCCGATGATTGAGCCCCTACGCGCCGAATGCCAGGACTTTATCGATGCCATTGTCACGGGCAAGGCCCCGCGGGCCGATGGCCGGAATGGCCTGCGCGTGGTGCGGGTGCTGGAAGCGGCGCAGCAATCGTTGCAACAAAACAGCCGGCCCATCGCTATCGAAGCCTGATTTGCCCATGAACGACCATCTAAGTGTTTCAGAATTAGCCGAATACATCAAAGCCTTGGTGCGCCAGGATGACGTGCTGGCCGGGATCAGTGTGACGGGCGAGATCAGCAATCCTCTGCTGGCAAAATCCGGTCATTTTTACTTTGCCCTCAAAGACGCCAAGGCCACGATCTCGTGTGTCATGTGGCGCTTCGCGGTGCAGAAGTTAATCGAAATCCCGCGGGAGGGCGATCAGGTGATCGTGCATGGGCAGATCGATTTCTATGCCCCACGCGGCCAGTTGCAATTGGTGGCCACTGTCATCCGCCCCGCCGGTGGCATCGGCGAAATCTACCGTCGTTTCGAAGAAACCAAGGCCCGGCTGGAGGCCGAAGGTTTGTTCGCGGCCGAACGCAAACGCCCATTGCCCCCTGTGCCGCGGCGCATTGCCATCATCACCTCGGCCACGGGGGCGGCCTTGCGCGACTTTCTGCGAGTGCTGCGCCAACGCTGGCCCCTGACCGATGTGTTGCTGGTGCCCAGCCTGGTGCAGGGCGCCGAAGCGCCGGCCATGCTACAGGCGGCGCTGTATCGTCTTATCGGCCGGGACGATATCGATGTGATTGTGTTGGCACGCGGGGGTGGGTCTATCGAAGACCTGTGGGCTTTCAATGATGAAGGTCTGGCGCGGCTGATCGCTGCTTCTCCGATTCCGGTGGTAAGTGGTGTGGGGCACGAAACCGATTTTACCATTGCCGACTTTGTGGCAGATGTGCGGGCGCCAACGCCCACCGCTGCCGCCGCCGCCATCGTCCCCGATGCCGCTACCCTACGCCAGGGCATCGATGCCAGCATCGAGCACCTGAGCGCGCGGGTACTGCAACACATCCGGCGTCATCGCGTTCAGATCGAACACGCCAGGCAACGTCTGCAAACACAATCGCCCACGTTGCGACTACGCCAACAACGGCAGAGTGTGACGGAACTGCAACAACGCTTGCAGCGGGCGCAACAACAACACCGGCAACGCCGGCGATTGTTGCTCGATGCCCTGGGCCAGCAATTGCAGGCCCTGAGCCCTCATGCCGTGCTCGCCCGCGGCTACGCCATCGTCCAGGGGGCCGAAGGACATCTGATTCGCAGCACCGCCCAGGTGTCGCCTTCCATGCCCCTCACCGTAGAGGTGGCCGATGGCCGCTTCCCCGTGACTGTCACCCATAACTCTCCCTCACCACCAACATCATCATGACTACGAAACCCGAAAACCTAACGTTCGAACAGGCTCTGGCTGCATTGCAGGAAATTGTGGCCGAACTCGAAGAGGGCGAAGCGTCGCTGGAACAAAGCCTGGCCCAGTACGAGCGTGGCATCGAACTGGCACGCTATTGCAATGACTTGCTGGATAAAGCCGAGCTGCGCGTGCGTGAATTGTTGCCCGACAACACCGAGATCGACTTCAGCGGCCCGCTCGATAGCCGCTCCTGAGCGCTCCCTCTCATTTCATTCTGCTGGAGATGCCATCATGAAACAGCCTTTGTCTTATTGTCAGCGCTGCGGCGTGCCGCCCGGAAGCGCCCTCGATCTCAACGCCATCGATGCGAATGACACCGGACCTTTTAGCAGCAAAAAGCAGGGGCGCAAAGCCCTGAAGCAGTTGCGCAGCCGACTGGTGGAATTGCAGGAGCGCTTCTACGCCTGGGACAAACGCAGTCTGTTGATTGTATTGCAGGCGATGGACACCGGCGGCAAAGATGGCGCCATCGAGCATGTGATGAGCGGCGTGAATCCTCAGGGCGTGCGGGTGCATTCTTTCAAAGTGCCTACGGCCAACGAATTGGCGCATGATTACCTGTGGCGTGTGCACAAAGTGGCCCCGCGACGGCGGATGATCGGCATCTTCAATCGCTCGCACTATGAAGACGTGTTGGTGGTGCGCGTACACAATCTGGCGCCGTCTCAGGTCTGGCAACAGCGCTACGAACAGATCAACGCCTTCGAAGAGTTGCTCCACGCCGGAGGCACCACGATTCTCAAGTTTTATTTGCACATCTCCAAGGATGAACAGGCCCGCCGCTTGCAGGCGCGGCTGGATGACCCCAACAAGCACTGGAAATTTTCGAAAGGAGATCTGAAAGAGCGCCTGTTGTGGGATGACTACATGGCGGCTTACACGGACGCCCTCAGCCGTTGCAGCACCGAGCAGGCCCCCTGGTATGTGATTCCCGCCAACCACAAATGGTATCGCAACCTTGTGATTGCCAACATCCTGGTGGAAACCCTGCAATCACTCGATCCCCAGTATCCTCTGCCAGAAGACGACCTGGCAGGAATTGTGGTACAATAAGGACAACAACAACTCACCACCCAAATAAGAGCTTATGTCTGATTCATCCCGAAAACCCCGCCGCCGGCGCCCGCGCCGTAGGCCTGCCAAACCAAAAACGGATAGCCCCACGGCTGCACCCGAAGCCAAGAAAGCTGAGGCCAGCGCTGCGCCTAATAAAAACCGCCCCAAGCGTTCACGCCGTCCCCGCCGCCGCTCCCGCGACCAGGCAACGCCAACGCCAGAACGCAATCGGCAAGACAGCCTGCAGGTACATCATTACGATAGCCTGGATGCCGATGTGCAGCCCCTGGACAAGAACGCCTTTATTTACACCTACACCCTACGCCCACGCAGTTATCTCGATAACTATCAAGCGGGCCCTGCTGTAGCCGAGCGCATGGCGTTTGAGGGGCCCGATCAGGACTGACGGGCGCCAAGCTATGCCCGGGCGCGAGCCTCTGCCCCCGACCGATACCCGGCGTTCCCGCCGCCGTGCCGATCGCCAGCTTTTGTGGCTGGTGATTGGTGTGTTGCTGGTGGTGGGGGGCGGGCTGATTTATTTGATTTATGGCCGATGGGCGGTGGTGACGGGATTATTTTGTCTGATCCCCGGCGCCGGGATCATCCTCATCCTCTGGGGTTTGCTGTCGTTGATCGAGCGCTGGGTGGGGGAGTCGTAGGCGTTTACCTCATGATTCCCGGTCCGTCTCTACGGCGTCCAGGCGCCGTTCCAACGCCTGCAGCCTGTCGCCCTGGGCCACAATCAGCTCGGCCAGAAAGCCCACCAGGAAAAACAGCAAGCCCGCCAGAGCCAACACCAGCGCCGCCCAAAAGATGGGGCGTTTTTGCGTCTGCTGCTGGAAAAACCACAGATAGGTCAGAAACAAGAACGTAACGCCCGAAACCCCCAGGCTGGCCAGGCCTAAACCGCCAAAAAAGCGCATGGGCGCCTGCTGAAACGTCAGCAGAAAGCGTACGACCAGCACATCGAGCAAGGAGATGGGGATACGACGCAGGCCAAAATGCGAACGGCCGGCCTGGCGCGGGTACCACGTCGTAGGCACTTCCCCCACGCGAAAGCCCTGATCCGCGGCGATGTGCAATAAAAAGCGATGCCAGTCGGAGCGCAGGGGGGGCAGTGAGTGCACCACCTCACGGCGAAAACCCTTGATCCAGTTGGCATCATGCACCGAGACATCGAACAGGCGCCGGGTGACAGCATTGTAAAGTGACGAGGCAAACTCCTTGCCGTCGGCTCGCCCCTGGCGCCAACCGGCCACCAGATCGTAGCCTTCCTGCAGGCGATTGTAGAGTTTGGGAATATCTTCGTCGGGATGGGATTCGAGATCGGCGGGCAGAAAGAGGATGGTTTCTCCACGCGTCGCCGCAAAACCCTTGCGCAACGAGGCCGTTAATCCCAGGTTGCGCCGATTGCATATAAGACGAATCCAGGGGTAGCGCTGCTGCCAGATCTGCACCTGCGCCACCGTGTCATCGCTGCTGCCATCGTCCACCAGCACCAACTCCCCGGTCACGCCCAGACTGCTAAAAGCCCGGGCTGTACGGGTGACCAATTCGGCGATGTTGTCGGCCTCGTTGTAGGCCGGCACCAGGACGGAAATGTGGGGAGCTTCGGTCATGACACTCAGGCATCCAGGGTTTTTTGGATGTGTTC
Source organism: Chloroflexota bacterium (assembly GCA_013152585.1). Taxonomy (GTDB): domain Bacteria; phylum Chloroflexota; class Anaerolineae; order J102; family J102; genus JAADGC01. The sequence continues at coordinate 6,854 of JAADGC010000042.1, read as the reverse complement.
CACCACAAAATCCTGTTGCTCGTCGCTCAGTTCGGCATAAATTGGCAGAGAAATGACTTCCGCGGCCAGCGTTTCGCTGACAGGAAAACTGCCGGCTTCCAGCTCGAGATGCTGGTAAGCAGGTTGCAGATGCAGGGGGATGGGGTAATGAACGCCGGCGCCAATCCCCGCCGCCCGTAGCTGCTCGAGCACCCGCTCTCTCTCAGGCGTACGTATCACATAGCAATGATACACCGGGGTGGTTTGGGGGAGATGCTGGGGGGTGATGACAGGGGTGTCGGCCAGAAGGTCGCTGTAACGAGCGGCCCGTTGGCGACGACTTTCATTCCACGCATCCAGATGTTGCAGTTTCACGCCCAAAATCGCTGCCTGCATGCCGTCCAACCGGTGGCCATAGCCCAGCTCGGCATGTTCGTATTTGGAGGAGCGCCCATGGTCCCGCAGGCTGCGCACGCGTTCTGTCAGATGCTCATCATTGGTGACCACGATCCCACCATCGCCATAACAGCCCAGATTCTTGCTGGGATAAAACGAAAAACAGGCGGCATCACCCAGGACGCCGGCGCGCGTTCCGTTGTAAAAACTGCCGTGTGCCTGTGCCGCATCTTCGATCACCACTAAATTGTGCTCACGGGCAATGGCATTAATGGCGTCCATGTCGGCCGGCTGGCCATACAAATGCACTGGCATGATGGCTTTGGTGTGAGGGGTGATGGCGGCGGTGATTTTTGCGGGATCGATGTTATAAGTCAGCGGATCCACATCCACAAATACCGGCCGCGCCCCCACCTGCGAGATGGCCTCGCCGGTGGCGAAAAAGGTGAATGGCGTGGTAATGACTTCGTCGCCGAGACCGATTCCGTAGCCCAATAGGGTCAGGAAAAGGGCGCCCGTGCCGCTGGAAACACCGATGGCATAGCGAGCGCCGCAGTAGTCGGCAAAAGCGGCTTCAAATTCGACGACTTCTTTGCCCATGATGAAGGCAGTGTTATCGATGACGCGCTGAATGGCATCATCGATTTCTTCTTTGATACTTTGGTATTGAATTTTGAGATCAACAAGGGGTATGGTCATGCGAAACCTCATAGGCATAAGGTAGGTGCTGCGTCATGCTGGCGACAGCACCTTTGGGATTGCAGAACAACGGAATGGCTGGCTGCGAGCTACTCAGGCATCTGGGGCGACGTCTTGCTCAGGGGCGCCGAACTCGTCTAATTTTTGCTCTAGCTCGCGGATTTTGTCTTTGTGGGCGTCGATTTCATTTTGCAGGCGCAGAGGTGGAAACACCCCATGCCTGGCAGCTTCGGCCTCCAGCCGGGCCAGATTGATGCGATACGACTGTAACTGCTGCATCCATAAGACGACTTCCTGCTCGTGACCGGCCGCTGCGATTTCCTGTACCGATTTGTCGGCCACTTCGGCATCGCTCTGGGCCAACACATCGGCATTGTTAAGGAGCCATCGGCGCAAGAAATTGTTGCCAATGACAACCTGACGTCCATTTTCCAATCGTCGAGTATACCCTATACTGGTCATGGCGTAAAGATACATGGCAGCTTCATTTTCGCTCACCTCCAAAGCCTGAGCTAAATCCTCAGCATCGGTCTGATTCACCTCCAGCAGGTAGAGCAAGATATGACGTTCGGTGGGGGAAAGATGACGGTATGAGAGAGAATACATGGCGTTGAGCATGTTATCCATCATGATATCATCTTCGCCCGGCATACGCAGACTGTGATTATCCTTGTACAATCGGCTGCACAGCCATTGCAGCAGATAGGGATGGTTGTCGGTGTGCCACTGTATGTGGCGCACAACTTCTTCACTGACCCGTATCGGCTGCGGCGACTGGGTCTGACGGATGAGTGCTGCTGCTTCGGGGGGACTCAGTCTGGCCAAATAGCGCGTGGTAAAGCCGTACAGGAAGGGCGAGGCCTCCAACCCGTCGCCAAGCTGATCAATGCGGGTGAAGGATTTGGTGGAAGCAAGGATGACGCGCATGTTGGCAGGGCGTTGCAAAGCTGCACGCAGGCGACGGACGAGGCCCTTGTCTTGCTGCGACATGGGGATCAGCACTTCGGGCTCGTCAATCAGCAGTAAGATGCGGAGTTGATGCTCCGTGGCGATGCGGGTGATGGCCCGCAATAATTCCCGCATCTCAGCGCCTTTCAGGTTTTTGAGATCGCTTTCCAATGCCTGAAAGCGCGCCGATTTTTCTTCGATGGCGTAGTAGAGCTCGGCATCGAGATCGGCGCTATTCTGGCAGCCCTGCATGTCCCAATAGATGGGGATATAGCCGGGGCTGGCCTCGATATCAAGCTGCCGCAAGAGCGATGTTTTGCCCACGCGGCGCGTGCCCACCAACCATAAAAAGTTGTTGGAGCCTTGCAGCAGATCGTGGCGGAGGCTGATATGGCCGTAAAAATGGCGTCCAGTTACCCAGCCGCCAACAGTATAGGGGTTACGTCGGGGAGTTGTAGTCATAATAGGCAAGGGTGGAGAGAGAAAGCGCTGTTAGCTGTGTTCGGCACGTAGCACCCGTTCGTCGGCCTTTTCAACATCGGCCAGAGTCAGGCGATGCCGTTCGTGATCGAGCATGATATTCACTGCTTCCAGGCAGATTTGTTGAATGCGGTGGGGATGCCCCTGGCTTTTTTGCCAGATGCGGCGGATGGCTGCGTCGTCCCATTCGTAAAAACCAGCCACTGGTTCGCGGATGAGTTGTTCAGCTTCAATACGACTCAGGGCTGCGATGGGAACTTCGATAAACATATTATACCAGGGAGACTCCTGGCGATCCCATGACTTATTGATCTCGACGCCGGCCAATACTACGCCGATGTCTTGGGTGGATGAATCCTGCAGGATGCGTCGGAATTGTTGTTGGGTTAAGGGATCGTAGACGTTAAGGACATCGGCTTCATCCAATAAGAAGATGAGACGGGGCTGCCCCGGGCACGCCTCTTGCAAAGCGGGTACCAGGCGGCGCAGGTCGCGACGGAAATGACGATCGGTGTACTCCTGGCTGCTGCCGACCTGAGCATAGGCAAGCTCGGCATCCTGCACGGCCTCAGGGATAATGTCGGCCACGGCTTCCAGCACGCCTTCCATCAGCCGATGGAAGAATTCCGCTTCGGGTGCGCCTTCGAGATCGATGAAGATGGGGATGAAGTGATAGCCGGGGTCTTGTTTGGCGGTGAGACGATGGCGTATCTGATAGAGCAACGAAGTTTTGCCAATGCGCCGTTGGCCGTGCACAATCAGGCTGTTATGATACAAGGCGGCGTCGATATCGTTCAGCAGCGCCCGGCGGCCAAAAAACATCTTGGTATCGCGGATGGGGCCGCCGGCCACATAGGGATTGAAGCGGCGCTCCATCGCTTTGCGGCGCATGGCCATGCGGGCCAGGATATTCCACACACTCAGCGCCAACAGCACCAACCACAGGGTCAAGAGCGCCACACCGATCAACGCCCACTCGCTGCGCACAGCGCCTACCCCGGGGAGTGAAAGTGTGCTGAGGCTGGGCTGGACCACGAGATCGAGTTCGACCGCCGGGGAATAGTTCATACTGGTATCGCGGGCGCGGGCAATAAAGTGATACCGGCCTTCTGGCAAAGGGGGATAACTGATGAAGGGGGTGCGGCCAAAGCGCCAGGCGTTGTCGTAGCCTTCGAGGCGATACAAATACGTCAGTTCATCCACATCGGTGAGCATATCGGCCCCGGCCAGCGTCAAACGCACTGCCTCTGTTGGCGACACACGCATCATGCTGTCTGTGGGGGCGTGGCCATTGATCGCCTGCACGGTGATGGCGGGCGGCGTGTGTTCCGGCCGGAAGCGCAGCACGCCATCTGTCGTGCCCAGATACATGCCCCCGTTGTCATCTGCCTCCAAAGCATAAATACGCCCTAACTGATAGCCATTGGCTACGCCGAACGATTGCCATGTCGTGCCGTCATACAGGCTGAGGCCACTGACTGTGCCGAACCACAGCAAGCGGTCTGTGGCCCAAACAGCCTCGACCCCGGGCGCCAGCAGGCCGTCTTGCGGGGTGTAAGTGCTCCATTGGCCTTGTTGCCAATGGCTGACGCCCCCGCCCCAGGTGGCAAACCAAAAGCTGCCATCGGGCGCTTCCGCAATATCCATCACCTCGCCCGCGGCCAGCCCGTCACCGGCAGCGTAGCTTTGCCAGCCCTGACCATCAAACACCGCTGCCCCATCCCCGGCGCCCACCCACAAACGCCCCCGCGAATCCACCATCAGCTCGTGCAGCAAACCCAGCGGCAATTTCCCTGCGCGCTCAAGTGTCTGCCAGACATCACCGTCCCACCGGCTGAGCCCGTGGCGGTAACTGGCGAACCACATGATCCCGTCGGGCGTTTGGGCAATGGCCACGATCGTGTCTCCGGCCAGACCATCGGCGGTAGTCCACTGCTGCCAGGCGCCGGTTTCGTAGCGCAGCACGCCAGCATCGTAAGTTCCCAGCCACAGGGCACCATCAGCAGCGATGAAGCTAGATTCTAGAAAGGCTGTGGGCAGGATTTGGTTGGCGTCGGTGGGGAGTAGATCGAAATAATCGGCCGGCAGGAATTGGCGCAGAGAGGCCGGTGGGGCTGGGGCCACGGCACCAAAGTGCTCCCATCTGTGGCCGTCATAATAAAATAAACCCTGGCCGTGAGTGGTCGCCCACAGGCCGCCCCGGGCATCACGACTGAAACTGCTGACAAGAGCGGCCGGGGCATTGGCTGCCGACGACCATTCCTGCCAGCTTTGAGGGTCGTAACGCGAGACCCCGGCCACGGTGCCAAACCATAAAATGCCATCTGCATCCCGGAACAAGGCCGTAACGAAATCGGCCGCCAGACCATCAGCGTTGGACCATTGCTGCCATGCTTTGCCCTGCCGGCGGGCCACGCCCCCACCGTTGAAACCCACCCACAGGGCGCCATCCTTTGTGCCCACCAACGAAGTAACGACATCACCGGCTAGATCGCTATTCGCTTGTTGATACCAGTCCGTCACCTGACCCGCTGGATCCACATGCAGCAGGCCCGCGGACGCGGTGCCCACCCACAAGCCTTGTTGGCCGTCGTCGATGAAGGCGGTGATCTGTACCTGAGGGGCTGCTCCCTGCCAGCGCCAGGGCAACGATTGCCATTGCTGATTGCGCCACACAAAAAGCTGCGTTTCGTCGCTGGCCCAAACATCAGTATTGGCCCCGACCGCCAACAAGCTCACAGAACGGGGGCCATCGGCTACCTCTTGCCAGCGTTCCTGGCCGGGGGGCAGTGTAAAAAGCCCATCCTCGCTGGCCAGCCACAGGCTGCCATCGCCGGGTGCTGCCAGGGCCAGCATCCGGGTGGGAGGCAAGCCGGGAAAGCCGGGATGCCAGGCGCCGTCATATCGCCATAGCTCCGATGCACCCGCCGCCCACAATTGGCCACTGGCATCGATGGCCAGGGCCCGCACCGGTCCCTGGGGGGCGCGGGGATCATCCGTGAATGTCTGCCACACACCATTAAAGCGGGCGACTCCCTCATCCGATGCTACCCAAACAGCGCCATCGCGGGTCTGGGTGATATCAAAAAACCAGCTTCCGGGAAGACCATCAAATCGGTTATAGGTGTGCCAGGCGTTGGGGGGCGATTGCGCTGCCAAAGGCGGGGGATTGAACGCAATCAGAGCCAGGAAAAACAGCGCGGCTAGGGGGAAAAAACGCTTTTTCATCTGTCGCGAACGACCTGGGGTGCTGCCATGCTGCTATCGGCGCAGCCAGGCAGGTGGGAGAAAGAAATATCGGGGGAATGCTGCCACTATAACATACGCACAGGGCATGTCAAGCACCAGCAAGACTCTACACACGGAAGGGATGCGGCGCTGCCGCAAAAATCTGATCCAGGATTTGCATCTCGCGGCTGTGAATGGTCTGCAAAAAAGCTTCGGCCCTGCCCATGTGTTTGAAAGCGGCATAGCCGCGTTCCAAAAAACCCTGTAGCTCGTACCAGCCGCCGCGTAGCGCTGGCCCCCGTGCCCGCCGCAATGTCCAGCCGATAAAGGGAATGCGTGCCAGGCGTTCGATGCCGCCACCAATCTCCACGATCATGTCGATCTGTTGCTGCCGCTGATCATAATTGTCGCAGATGCGGTAGGCGCGGGCGTAGTCTTGCGGGGTGATGGTGTCGGTCATACCCAAGGGTTCCACTAATGCCTGCAGCAGTCTGGCGTCCAGATCTTCGGTGAGTTCGTTGAGGACGATGGTTTGTGTGAGGGTGTGCAGTACGCTAGCCGGGAGAAAGCGCATTAAGAAGTCGTGCATACGCCTGATGTCGGTATTGCGCTGGCTGAAATCCTGGGGCGCATACACGTCGTCTAAAAAGAAGCGACAGGCGGGGCCATAGCGGCGACTGGCCAGCAAATCGGCATGGGTGGTGGCCAGCCGCTGCGACTGCCACGTTCGCAGGATCGCCAATTGCGGGCTGAGACCCGAGCTTTCTACCGCACGATGGTTAAAATCCTGCCGACGCTGCAGGTGCAGCAACAATTCGGCGGCATGATTGGGACGTAGAGAACCGGACATAATGGGGAAAAGACAATGCACACTGGCAAACAGAGAACATCAGCGCCAATGGAGCGGCAGCCAATGCCTGCTATTGTACGCCGAAATGCACCTGCCGCCAAGCAGCCCGGAGACGGCGCCGACCGCCCGGCGGTGAACCGCAGGGCACCAAAACGGCGCCGGGTGAACCCGGCTTGGTCGTGGGGCGCGATTCATTTGCCAAATGCCGCGGACGCGCCGCCTGGAGCAGGGCTTTTCGTGCGCCAAGAGAGGGCGAGCAATTTCGGCAAGATTG
>JAADGC010000236.1 GCA_013152585.1 Chloroflexota bacterium | reverse complement strand
GACATGCTTCGCTGCACTCAAAATGACACGACTAACGATGCATAGTTTCTTATTACTTCACAGGGTTGGTTTTGCGCTATTGCTAAAAAAAACTTTGCCGCCTTTGCGGCTTTGCCGGAGCTGTTGACGGCACCGGCTTCCGCATACGCCCATTGTCCGCCCCTGCCCCCATTTCCCACAGCGCCCGGAATACAGTAAGATGATTAGTTACTGTCTACTTACACCGTCACCTCCCATCCTCGCCCCCCACGTGTCCTCCCCCCGGAGCCGAAACCTGTTATGAGCACCCCCCAGCCATCCTTCGACACCCTGCCCGACGTCCCTTTTAGCGACCGCGGCACCGGCTACAAAGTCGGCACCGAACTGTACCTGGTGCGGCATGGTGAATCCATGACCAACATCTACAAAAACCTGGTGGCCTACGATCCCAATCTCACCGCCCGCGGCTGGAAACAGGCGCTCAGCGCCGGACAGTGGATGGCCGAACATGCCCCCCTCGACGTGGTGATCACCTCGCCTTTGCGTCGCGCCCACAGCACCGCCCTCGCCATTGCCCAGGCCCAGGGATTACAGCCCATCGAGATGGCCGGGTTGGAAGAATTCAGCCTCGGCTTCTGGGACGAAATCCCTCACCATCACCCCACCCACCCCTGGTGGGGTCGCCTGGAATGGGAGCCCAGTTTCGAGCAACACCCCCGCTTCATCGCCTTTCGCGATCGCGTCTATCAGGCCCTGGCCGAAATCCTGGAACAGTACGCCGGTCAACAGGTGTGTATCGTCAGTCATGGCGGCACCATGGGCGTGCTCACGGCGGCAATGGTCGGGGCCAGACAACTGTCGGTGTGGACGCATAACACCGGCATCAGTCGCTTCGTATGGCCAGAGTGGAAGCGCTGGATGGTGCACTATATCAATCGCGTCGAGCACCTGATCCCCTTGCGAGACGAAGTTATCACACGGGTGCCCGAAGCCCACCAAGACGAAGACGGTTTCTGGGTGCTGCCCGATCGCCTGATCGACTCCTGGTCCGCCTTGCCCGCCCAATCCGATCTGGCCTTCCTTAGCAATCGCCTGCGCCGCAGCGACAGCATCCTCTTCATCCGTCCCCCCGACCCTATCACACCCCTGCGCGTGTCCCTGCGCTCCCACCGCGGCGTCATCCTCAGCGACGACCTCGCCTTCCTGGAAGCGGGCGAAGTACGTCGCGCCGCCCTCAACGCCAACCATATCCGCTACCAATACCTTTTCGATCCCATCCCCTACCCCGACCACAGCTTCGATTACGTCATCGTCCCCGACACCTGCCAGTTACCCGACGACGCCGTCGCCCGCCTGCTCAAATCTCCCTCCGGCCTCATCTCCTGGCCCGCCCAAGTGCAAACAGGCTAGGCCGGTTCCGCTGTCGTCACCCCCCACCCCCTTTCCGCAATTCGCAATCCGCAATTTCTTCCCTCCTGCCTCCATGTCCCAAAACAAACTCATCGTTCGCGGCGCCCGCGAACATAATCTCAAAGACATCACCATCGAAATCCCCCGTGACAAAATGGTGGTGATCACCGGCCTCTCGGGTTCCGGCAAATCCTCACTGGCCTTCGACACCATCTATGCCGAAGGTCAACGACGTTATGTCGAGTCTCTCTCCGCCTACGCCCGCCAATTCCTGGGCCTGATGGAAAAGCCCGACGTGGACCAGATCGAAGGCCTGTCCCCGGCCATCTCCATCGACCAGAAGGGCACCAGCCGCAACCCCCGGTCTACGGTGGGCACAGTCACCGAAGTCTACGACTATCTGCGCCTGCTCTTCGCCCGCGTCGGTCAGCCCCATTGCCCCAATTGTGGCCGGCTCATCAATCGCCAGACCACCGAGCAGATCGTCGACGCCCTGGCCGCCTATCCCGAAGATAGCCGCCTCCTCATCCTGGCACCCTTGATCAAAGACCGCAAAGGCGAGCACAAAGCCATCTTCGAAGATATTCGTAAAGCGGGCTTCGTGCGGGTGCGGGTCAATGGCCGGGTGATTGATGTCTCCGAAGAGGTGGAGCTGGACCGCTACAAAACCCACACCATCGAGGCCGTGGTCGACCGTGTGATCGTCCGTATTCATCAAAACGGCCAGGAACCGATGGACCTGACGCGGCTGGCCGACAGCGTGGAAACAGCGCTGCACCTGGGCGCCGGCATCATGATCGCCACCGATGTCACCGACCCCGAGCACCCGCACGATCGCCTGTTCTCCGAACATCTGGCATGCGCGGCCTGCGGCATCAGTATGCCCGAGATCGAACCCCGCACCTTCTCCTTCAACACGCCGCATGGCGCCTGCCCCACCTGCACCGGGCTGGGCACGCAGATGGAATTCGACCCCGAGCTGATTGTGCCCAACCCCGACCTCAGCCTGGCCGAAGGCGCCCTGCATCCCTGGTCCCGCGACACCGCCACCTACTATCATGCCCTGATCGAGGCCGCCGCTCGCTACTACGGCATCCCCCACACCGCCCCCTGGAATCAACTCAGCCGCAAACAACAAAACATCATCCTCTATGGCGGCAAACGCAGCGACACCATCAGCGTACGTTACGTCAACCAACACGGCCACCAGCGCGAATTCCAGACGCACTACGAAGGCATCATCCCCAATCTGCAACGACGCTATCAAGAAACCACCTCCGAATACATCCGCGGCGAATACCTGGAACGCTACATGACCAACCGGCCCTGCCCCACCTGCGGCGGCAAACGTCTGCGCGCCGAAGCCCTGGCAGTGACCATCGGCGATTTGAATATCGACGACATCACCCACATGTCGGTGAGCGAAGCCCTGCGCTGGGTGCGCCACCTGCGCGGGGGCGATGAGGATGCTCCCTACCACGCCTCTCTCCCCGAAACCGTGCCCGACAACTCGCCGCTTTCGCAACGAGAATGGACCATCGCCCGCCAGGTGCTCAAAGAAATCCAGGCCCGCCTGCGCTTCATGCACGATGTGGGCCTCGACTACCTCACGCTCAACCGTCAGGCCGGCACCCTGAGCGGCGGTGAAGCCCAGCGCATCCGTCTGGCCACCCAGATCGGCTCCCAGCTCATGGGCGTGCTCTACATCCTGGACGAGCCCAGCATCGGCCTGCACCAGCGTGACAACGCCCGCCTTATCCGCACCCTCTGCGATCTGCGGGATTTGGGCAATACGGTGCTGGTGGTGGAGCACGACGAAGAGACCATGTTGGCCGCCGATTGGCTGATCGACATGGGGCCGGGCGCAGGAGAACATGGGGGCCAGATCGTATCGCAGGGCACACCCGCACACATCGCCCAGGACGCCAACAGCCTCACCGGCGCCTATCTTTCCCGCCGGCGCCAGATTCCCATACCGGACGCAACCCGCGCTGGCAACGGCAAATACCTGATCCTGCGCGGCGCCAGCGCCAACAATCTCAAAAGCATCGATGTGCGTTTTCCCCTGGGCAAATTCATCGTCGTCACCGGCGTCAGCGGTTCCGGCAAATCCACCCTGGTCAACGACACCCTGTACCGGGCTGTGGCCCAGCGGCTGTACCGGGCGCGTAAAAAGCCAGGCCGACACACCGGCCTGGAAGGATTAGAGCATCTGGACAAAGTCGTCGACATCGACCAATCCCCCATCGGCCGCACCCCACGCTCCAATCCCGCCACCTACACCGACATCTTCACCCCCGTCCGCCAACTCTTCGCCAGTCTGCCCGAATCCAAACTGCGCGGCTACAAACCGGGCCGATTCTCCTTCAACGTCAAGGGCGGCCGCTGCGAGGCCTGCCGCGGCGATGGCATCATCCGCATCGAGATGCAGTTCCTGCCCGATGTCTACGTGCCCTGCGAGATCTGCCACGGTCGCCGTTACAATCGCGAGGCCCTGGAGATCACCTACAAAGGCAAAAACATCGCCGATGTGCTGGAGATGACGGTAGAAGAAGCCCTGGCATTCTTCGAAAACATCAACAGCATCCGCAACCGCCTCAACACCCTCAACCGCGTAGGACTGGGCTACATCAAACTGGGCCAGTCCGCCACCACCCTCTCTGGTGGCGAAGCCCAGCGCATCAAGCTGTCGAAAGAACTTTCGCGGCGCGCCACCGGCAACACGCTGTACATCCTCGACGAGCCCACCACCGGCCTGCACTTCGCCGACGTAGAGAAACTGCTCATCGTCCTGCACGATCTGGTCGACCGGGGAAATACCGTTTTGGTGATTGAACACAATTTAGATATTATTAAGTCAGCCGACTGGATTATCGATCTGGGACCCGAAGGCGGCGACAAAGGCGGCAGAGTGCTGGTCGAAGGCACGCCCGAACACGTCGCCCAGCATCCCCATTCCTACACCGGCCACTACCTGCAAAGAATCCTCTCCACCCAAACCCCCTCCTGATGTCCACCGCTGATCCCGCTCCCCTGCTGGCCCCCCCCGCTGCCATTTCCAATCTCGCGCATCATCGCATCCTGGTGGTGGGCGACATCTTCCTGGATGAATACCAGATCGGCCGCGTGCAGCGCCTCAGCCGCGAAGCCCCCGTGCCCGTGCTGGAACAAACCGAGCTGCGCTATCTGCCCGGTGGCGCCGCCAATCCCGCCGCCAACATCGCCAGCATGGGCAGCGAAGCCCTCTTGATCGGCGTTCGCGGCGATGACCATCACGGACAACAGCTCCAAGAGGCCTTGACACGGCAGAGTCTGCGCCCCGCCGGCATCGTCATCGACACCGAGCGCCATACCACCTGCAAAACCCGGATCATCGCCGCCGGCAGCTATGTGTTCGCCCACCACCTCGCCCGCGTCGACCGCATCGACAGGCGACCGCTATCCCCTGCCACCCAGGCACAGATCATTGCCCGCCTGCACGAACACCTGCCCACCTGCGCCGCCGTGCTCGTCTCCGATTACGGCGTCAACGTGATCACACCCGGCATTATCGCCGCCCTCCGTGAGCTGGCACAGCAGCACCACATCCTCACCGTCGTCGACTCGCAGGGCGATCTGGGCCAGTTTCGTGGCTTCGACCTCATCCGCTGCAACCGCCAGGAAGCCGAACGTTTCAGCGGCCAAAGCCTGAGCGACGACGCCGGCTTCAGCCGGGTATTGCACAGCCTGCGGCCGCAGCTCCAGGCCCGGAATATGGTCATCAGCCGGGGTCAGGATGGCCTATCCTTGCTGGGCCAGGACGATGTCGTACGCCATTTACCCCCGCACAACCGCTCGCAGGTGTTCGATGTCACCGGCGCCGGCGACACCCTCATTGCCATCATCACCCTCGCCCTCGTGGCTGGTTGCGACCTGGCCACGGCCGCCGCCCTCGGTAACGTGGCTGCCGGAGTCGTCGTGCAGCATCTCGGCACCGTCGCCGTTACGCCCAGGCAACTACGGGCCGCCCTGGACGGTGATGAACGCAGATGAACATGGACTGTGCCGAAAACTATCCCGTCGCCCGTTCCAACGTCATCGAAGCAAACAAGCGGCTAAACCGTGCATTTTACGGAGTCATTCAATGAGCAAACAAGATATTCGCTGGAGACAGCGCTTCAGCCACTTCAACAAAGCCCTGGCACAGTTGCGGGAAGCCGTCGAACTGGCGCAGCAGCGCCCACTCTCAAAACTCGAAGAACAGGGGCTGATCCAGGCTTTTGAATTCACCCACGAACTGGCCTGGAATACACTGAAGGATTTTCTGGAAAATCGCGGCGTGCAAAATCTGTACGGTTCAAAAGACACCACCCGCGCAGCCTTCAAAACAGGTTTGATCGAAAACGGCGAGGTATGGATGAATATGATCCAGAGCCGCAACCTGACCTCCCACACGTATGATGAAGCCACGGCCGCTCAGATCGCTGCTGCCATTCGCAGCACCTACTTCGCGGCATTCGAGGCGCTCGAAAGCAAATTGGCAGTGCTAAAAGAGAAGGAAGAAGCATGAAATACGGTCTGCCGTCATCCACTATCCAAAAGATATGCGCTGTGCTCAGCCGCTACCCACAGGTGGAAAAGGCAACCCTCTACGGCTCGCGCGCCAAAGGCAACTATAAGAACGGCTCCGACATTGACCTGACCCTGCACGGCGGCCCAGATTTGACTCTGAAGGTAGTCTATAGAATCCTCGACGATCTCGATGAATTGCTCCTGCCCTACACCATTGACCTGTCCATCTTCAACGACATCAGCGATCCCGACGTGATCGAGCATATCGAGCGGGTGGGCGTCATGTTTTACCAAAAAGCAGAAGTAGCCACAGAACAGGCCTGGGTTTGAACCAGCACAAGCGGAAAGGGGCAGCCAAACCCCGCATCACGGATGCGGTTAACGCGTGCTAACTTATCTACGCCGACATACACCAGTTCACCAGGTCAGAAATCAATTGACCATTGAAAATTCCCCATGAACCTCACCCCCTCTTCTTTCTTTGACCTTAGCGACCTGCCCTTCGTCGCCCTGTTCGACGACGTCGAATTCGTGTGGCAGGCCATCGCCCGCATCAAACCCTACCTGCTGACCACGATCGGCGGCCGGGGGCATGACATTCGCGGGGAAATCATGCCCGGCGCCCATCTCGGTCCCGGCGATATCGTCATAGGGCCCGGCACCCGCGTCGAACCCGGCGCCACCATCCTCGGCCCCACCCTCATCGGCGCCAACTGCGAGATACGCGCCGGGGCCTACGTACGCGCTCAAAGCATCATCGGCGATGGCTGCACCGTGGGCAACAGCAGCGAGACCAAAAACAGCATTCTCCTGCCCGGCGCCCATGCTCCGCACTTCAACTATGTGGGCGACAGCATCCTCGGCCGCCAGGTCAATCTCGGCGCCGGCACCAAACTTTCCAATCTCACCATGATCAGCGCCAAAGACCCCGTCACCGGTCAGCGCCCCACCATCCATCTCACCATCGACGGTATCCACTACGATACCGGCCTGACCAAAATGGGCGCCATCCTCGGCGATGAAGTGCAGACCGGCTGCAACAGCGTCCTCAATCCCGGCGTGCTCATCGGCCCTCGCAGCCTGGTGTACGCCAACGTCTCCCTGGCCAAAGGCACCTATCCCCCCGACTCCATCATCAAACTGCGCCAGACCCTCGAGATCGTCGCCCGCCGCCCGTGAACGCCCCGCCGCCCATCATCCTCAGTCAGATCACGGCCGACACCCTGCCCGCCTTGCAAAGTCTGTACGAAGCCAGCGAACGCTATTTCGTGCGCTACGGCGGTGGCCCCGCCCGACCGGAGATGGCTGCGTTCACCTACAGCGATGTGCTCGATCAGGAAGATCGGGCCTTGTTGGGCGTGTGGTGGCAGCACGAAACCATGGTAGGCTGCTTTGACCTGCGTTTTCACCATCCCACCTCCGGCATCGTCTGGTTTGGCGCCCTCATCCTGGCCGACGAGCCGCCGTTGCCCCGTGACGAGCTGGCCTCATGGTGCGTACGCATCCTGGAAGAATGGCTGCGCATCGGTACCGACATGCAGGAAATTCGTCTGGCGCTGCCCAGTGCCGGGCGGGACGATATTCGTTTCTGGCAGCAGCAAGGCTACCTGGCCCTGCCCAAAGCCGTACGTCACCTGGTGGGCGGCAAACAACAACGCTTCGTCATCTACCACAAAGCCATTCCCCGCCCCGACAGTCAACACCAGCGGCTGCACCACGCCTAGCAAGGACTATCCGACTCTTTTCTTATGAAATTTGCCGTCAACTACTCGCCCCAAGCCGCGGGACTGCTGCAAGCAGGCCTGGTGCAGTTCGATTTGTTCAAATGCCCGCCCTGGCCCGACATGATCGCCGCCGCCCAAAAACTGGCGCCGGTGACCGTCCATTTTCCTTTTCGAGTCGGTGCGGGATGCGGCGACGCCATCGACGCTCACAGCGGCGAGACGCCCGACTGGGCCGCGGTGGAACGATGGCTGCAGGAAACCGAGACCCACACCATCAACCTGCATCTCTCGGCCCTCAGCGCCGATTACCCCCATATTCCCCGCTCCAGCCTGGCACCCGAGCACGTGGCGGAAGTGACTGCGGCCATCATACGTGATGTCGAGGGCGTTGTCCGGCGCTGGGGTGCCGAAAAAGTGATCATCGAAAACGATCACGGCTGGAATCAGAAAGAACTGCGCCTGGGCGCCCTGCCCGCCGTGATCGCGTCCGTCGTCGAAGCCATCGACTGCGGGCTGCTGCTCGATCTCTCGCACGCCCGCCTGGCTGCGCAGAACCTGCATCAGGAACCTCTCGACCTGCTGGCCCGGCTGCCCCGGCAACGCTGCCGCGAACTCCATATCACGGGCATCCAACATCTCCCCGACTGGGCACTGGCCCACATGCGCGCCGCCGGCATGCCCGAGACCAAGATGCAAAAATATCTCGGGCGTCCCCTCGACCATCTGCCCCTGGTCGATGATGACTGGCCGTGGATGAGATGGCTGGCCCACGAACACAGCCAGGGTCGCTTGGGAGCGCCGTGGTTGGTTGCGCTCGAATGTGGTGGCGTGGGGCCCGTGTGGCAGGCCATCACCGACCGGGAAGCGCTGGCCCAACAGATCCCGCCGTTGTATCGCCTGTTTGCGGGTTGATTTTAACACCGTGTTTCGAACGTGTCTTACAACGTTGATACTTTTACTGCTGAGCAGCAGCGCTGCTGCCTCGCCCGGCAGCAGTGAAAGGCAATTCCTGCCCCTCAGCGCCCGTCAGGCTTATGTCAATGGCCAGGAACACCTGCTGATCACCGCCTTTGTGCCCGATGGCCTGCTCCGCTACGACACCGACGAAGCGATTGCCATCGCCAATGTGGGCATGAACGCTGCTGCTTTGGGGGGGTATCGGCTCAGCGATGGCGAGGCAACAGTCCGCCTGCCGGCGCTGTCATTGCCCGCCGGCGGGCTGCTGTGGTGTGCGCGTCAGGCCACGGCTTTTGCGCAGGCGTGGGGCCGAGCGCCCGCCTGTGAATACGAAAAAGACACCGATGCCGCCGTGCCCGACGCAACCGGAAAATACCTCCGCCTTGGCAACAATGGCGATGAAATCCAATTGCTGACACCGGGGGGCGCTGCGATAGACACCGTCGTGTATGCCGGTGGGGATACGTCGCTGCTGGGGTGGCAGGGCGCGCCCGTGCCCTACTATCATCCCAACAACCTGTTCACCAGCTCGGGACAGGTCTTTTACCGCCTGTTCGATGCCATTACGTTACAACCCTGGCCCGATACCAATCAGGCCGCTGACTGGGCGCAGGGGAACCGCGACCCGCGTGTGGGCCGGCGCCTGGCTTATCCCGGCTGGGCCTGGCGGGAGTTGGCTGCCGCCCTCACCGTGCAGTGGTCGCCGCCCACCAGTTTGCAACTGGCCGTTGCGCCCGACAACAGTCTGGCCCTGCTGCAACAGCTTTTCAGCCAGGCCCGGAACAGCATCTGGATCGAAGTCTACGAACTGAGCCAGCCCCAACTGGTGCAAACCCTGGTGGATCGGGCCCAGGCAGGAGTCGATGTGCGTATCCTGCTGGAGGGAGCACCTGTGGGAGGGTTCAGCGATGACGAGCGCTGGGCCGCACAGCGAATCACGCAGGCAGGGGGCCGGGTCTCATTTATGGTCAACGATATCGACGACGCCCATGATCGCTATCCCTATCTGCACGCCAAATTCGCCATCATCGACAGCCACACCCTGCTGCTGAGCAGCGAAAACTTCAAAACCGGGGCCATGCCCATCCTGCCTGCGGATGGCAAAACCAGCGGGCATCGTGGGTACGTGCTGGCCATCAGCGATGCCGCTTTGGTGGCCCGGGCCACCAGCATCTTCGTGGCCGACGCCAACCCCGCCGCCACGGACATCTTTGCCTTTAGGCCCGAGCATGAGCGTTACGGCAATCCCCCCGCCGACTACGTGCCCCCCGCCCTCACACCGGTATCCGGCGACTACGCCGTCCGCTACCCGGCGCCCATCTCTGTCTCCGATGCCCGCCAGGCGCAGCTCTTCACCGCCCCCGAAAGTAGCCTCAGTCCCGGCCCCTTGCTGGCGCTCATCGACCGCGCCGGGCCGGGTGATATCATCCTGGTGCAGCAATTATACGAACAGCCCTTCTGGGGCGCCGGAAGCAGTTCGGCTGCCGCCGACCCCAATCCCCGGCTCGAGGCCCTGCAGCAAGCGGCCCGCCGCGGGGCCACCGTCCGCCTGCTGCTCGATAGCACCTACGATCGCCCGGCCGACCGGCGCAGCAATGCCGCCACCGTGGCCCAAGTGACGGCCATCGCCACGCACGAAGGCCTGGACATGCAGGTGCGGCGCGGGAACCCCACCGGCGCCGGTATCCATGCCAAGCTACACCTGCTGGCGCTGGGCCCCGAACGCTGGGTCGTGATCAGCTCCATCAACGGCAGCGAAACCAGTAACAAGCTCAACCGCGAAATCGGCCTGGCAGTGCAAACGGCGCAGGGTTTCGCCGCCCTGCAACGCGTGTTTTGGGACGATTGGGCGCTGGCAGGCCCGTAAGAACGGTTCTTAGCGCTAGCCGCATCCGTAATGCAACGGTTTTTAGCGTCAGCCGCATCCGTGATGCGGCGGTTTTTATAGCGCCAGCCGCATCCGTGATGCGGCGGTTCTTAGTGCTGGCAGCCTACGCAGCTATAAAAAAACAAAACCGGGCACGGGGCCCGGTTTGTGTGTTCATGAATCAACGGAGATCAGGCAACGGCTGCACGTCGCTTATCGCCTCGCAGGCGCCCCAGCAGATTCAACTCACCTTTCTCCCACGAAACCAGCAAGGGGGTGGCCGTGAAGATGGAGGAGTATGTGCCGCTGAGCATGCCGATGAACATGGTGGCGATGAACTGGTGAATGGTGATGCCGCCAAACAACAGCAGGGCGATCATCACGAACATGGCGTTGATCTGTGTGGCCATAGAACGGTGCATGGTTTCGAGCAGGGAACGATTGGCGATAGTCTCGAAGTCTTCGCCCCGGCGCCGGCGGCTGTTTTCACGGATACGGTCGAAGACCACAATGGTATCCTGCACCGAAAAACCAATGACGGTCAGCACCGCCGAAAGGAATAGGGCATCGACTTCCCACCCGGAGATAAAGCCCATGATGGAAAAGACGCCCATTGTCACCAGCACGTCGTGCAACATGGCGACAATCGCCGCTATACCGAACCGCACCGGATGAGACACGTTGCGAAAAGCCCATGTGATGAAGCCCAGAATCGCCAGCGAAGCCATGACCACCGCCATCAAGGCCGTACGCGTGACTTCATGACCTACGGTGGGACCTACCGAGCGGAACTGCAATTCTTCGGGAGCGCCGCCGAAAGCGCCGGTAATAGCGGTAATGAGCTGCGCCTTTTTCTCGGGCATGATCTCTTCACTGCGGATCAACAGGGTGCGATCGTTGCCGATGGTATTGACATTCACATCCTCGATGCCGTTCTCATTAAAGATACGGATCATATCGGCAGGCGCTACAACCTTGTTAAATTGCAACTCCCATAAGGAGCCGCCGGTAAAGTCGATGGAAAGACGGAAAGGAGTGCCAATGGTAAATACCGAATAGATCATGGTGATCAATCCCGGAAGAATCACTATGGCGGAAAAAAGGTAGTACCAGCGGCGATGTTGGACGATGTTAAACATAAGCAACACTTCTTATGAGAGATGAAAGCCCCCGGGGGCAGCGGTGGGAGAGTATTAAGCGCCAAACAGGGACAGATGATGCTGCAAACGTTCGGCAAAATGAGCGACTACAAAGCGCATCAGGGTACGGGTCACCCATACGGCAGTGAACATCGAGATCACTACACCCAAAAGCAGGGTGATGGCGAAGCCCTGAACGATGGAGGCGCCAAAGTTGGAGCCAAAGTAGTACAGGATGATGGCCGTGATGATGGTAGAGAGATTCGAGTCAAGAATCGAGGTCCAGGCACGGGCGAAGCCGGCCTCGACGGCGCTGGGCAGCGATCTGCCCCCGCGCAACTCTTCCTTCATGCGTTCAAAGATGAGGATATTCGCATCCACTGCCATGCCGGTGGTGAGCAGGAAACCGGCAATGCCGGGCAGGGTCAACGTCACGGGAATGAGCTTGTAAATGGAAAGGTTGAGCGCCGCAAAGGTGATCAGCGCCATATCAGCCAGGAAGCCCGACAGGCGGTAGTAAATAAGCATCCACAACAACACGATCACCACACCAATC
Source organism: Chloroflexota bacterium (assembly GCA_013152585.1). Classification (GTDB taxonomy): domain Bacteria; phylum Chloroflexota; class Anaerolineae; order J102; family J102; genus JAADGC01. Next base: position 8,649 of record JAADGC010000236.1, on the reverse strand, counting down.
ACGCCCGCCTTCACGCTCGAATTCACCGAATCCTGCCCCAACGAAGGGCCGACCGTACGCACGTCCACCACTTTCAGGGCCACGGGCAGGGCGCCGTATTGCATCTGAATGGCAAGATTACGAGCCTCATCCAGGGTGAAACTGCCCTGAATAATGCCCTTATCGCTGATGGCAGCCCGGATGACCGGCGCCGACAGCACCGTCTTGTCCATGACAATGGCCACATAGTCGCCGATGTGCTTTGCCGTGTAATCTCCAAAAATCTTGGCGCCTTCGGGTTTCAGCTCAAAGGCGATGTAGGGCTCCTGGGTGGTGGAATCGCGGGACACATCAGCCGTACGCAGCAGGTCTCCGGTGAAGAGGGTTTTGTACACTACCGTACCGGTTGTGGCGCTGCTGGCGTTGAGGGAAGTGACAATTTTGGTACCGGCAGGCACAGGGGTCTTCCCCATTTCTACGAATTCAAGCTGTCCCGTCCCGCGCAAAGCCTCGATGGCGGCGTCGGGGTTACTGATGCCGGGCAAGGCCACGATGATGCGATCGTTGCTGGTTTGCACCAGCGCTTCAGCCACACCCAACCCATTTACACGACGTTCGATGATCGTTTTGGCTCGGTTGATGTCCTCGACGCTGACCGTCTGACCGGCGGGCAGGTCCGGCTCCAACTGCACTTGCGTGCCACCTTGCAAATCCAAGCCCAAGCGCAAACTCAGGGCCTGATCACTGGCCTGACCCGGGGCCACGATGCCGCTAAACCAAGCGGGGTGCTGGATTGGCAACGCAATATAAATAGCCAGCGCTGCCACTACAAAAATAATGACCAGTAAAAGATTGTTACGAGACTGCATTGATGTATCCTTTCGTGCTCCTTGTTACGGAAAGTCTTCCGGTAATGTGAAATCTACGTCTCAAACTAATCGATTATAGGTTGCCCCCTCCCATGTGTCAAATATCAGGGTCGCCTGGTAGATAGTCGGAGAATTTGTAATCCTTTGCCCGCTTGCCTCCTACCGTATCTTCCGGGCGTGCATGTGGCAATAGGCTGAACCGGCCATGGCCTTATTCTTACAGCGCTGTCCCGCCCGCGTGGTAGCATGGCAACGATCTGGCTCCGACGCTGCCACAACTGGCACATCGCCCTGATACTGCTGCTCGGCCAGCACGTCCACCAACTGGCGCAGTTCTACAAATTCCTCGTGGAAACAGGCGATGATCGTCTCGGGATCAGGCACCAGCCCGGCATCGGTCATGACCCCCAGCACCACCTCGCCCGCATAGCTGAAAATACTGACGCCCAGGCCCATACGGCCGGATTGCGGCACCCAGAACATGATCTTCTGGATGCGGTGGCCGCCAAAATACAACGGCTGCCGGGGACCGGGCACGTTCGTCATCACAGCCGACGACTTGGCGGCAAAAAAATCAACCCCCAGGCGCTCCACTTCGGCCGGGACCACCCCCATGGCCTGCAACACCGTATAGCCAACCAGGGCTTCAGGGGATTCCTTGAGATCATCCATGCGTCGCTTGACTTCCAGCAAGCGTTCCAGGGGTTCGTCGATGCGGATGGGCAGCGCCAGCACCACCAGGCCGAACTGATTCCCCAGGCAGATGCTTTCCTTCGACGGCCGCAAATTGACGGGCACCATGGCCCGGATTTCGATGCTATCGACTTCCTGCTCGTGGGCTTGCAGGTAACGCCGCAAGGCGCCGGTCACCGCTGTCAGCAGCACGTCATTGATGGTGCCCCCCATCACCCGACCAATGGCCTTCACCTCGGAGATGGGCAGCGGTTGTGACCAGGCTGTACGCTTGCTCACCCCCAGCTTGCCCTTGAACAGGGTTTTGGGATCAGGTAGCAGCAGGGTGAGGCGGGCCAGGCGGGCGGCAAAAGCACCGGCATCGAGGGTCAGTTCCCTCGCCCGCGAGGGATTTGCCAAGATCTCCAGGCTCTGCGAGGCCAGGGTTTCGGTGACCTTGCGGGTAGTGGCAAAGGCGGCGGCCGCGGGCTGCATCAGGCGCCGAATCAATAAGCTGTGGCGCCGGCGTGCAGGCACAGGCTCTGGTTCGGGCCAGGGAGCATCGGGGCTGTCGTCACACAATGACAGCATGACCGACATCAGAGCGATGCCATCGGCGATGCAGTGATGCAACCGGCAAAAAAGCAATGAACCCCCCTCATAGCCATCGATGATGTGGATTTGCCACAGAGGTTTGCTAAAATCGAGCGGCGTGCTCACCATGTCGTTCACCAACACTTTGAGCGCCTGTTCATCGGCCGGGGCAGGCAGGGCCAGGCGATGCAAATGGGCTTCGATGTCAAAGTAGGGATCTGTTTCCCAATACGGCGGGCGCATGGGCAGACGGGACTCGACTACCCGTTGCCGAAATCGCTTGAAGGGCAACAGTCGGGCTGCAAGTGTGTCCTTGACGCGGGCAAAATCGAGCGGCTGCGCAAACTGAAAGAATCCATTGATCATCATCAAATTGGTGGGATCTTCCATGCGCAGCCAGGCTGCATCCAATTTGCTCATTGCCTCACGGGCCATCGTTTCGCCTCCAAAATCGAGTGGTGTGGTCATAGTGTAGCACAACATCGATAATGCACAAATCGGGTAATTGCGGCATAATACGGGGGCGTGATTCGCGTTGCGTGTCCCGTGAGCTGGCGCCCCCCATCCCCCCATCTCCCAGTCTCCCCATCCCCCCATGCCTGACCCACGCCCCACCCTCCTCTTTTACGAAGCCAACGACGACCGCTTTTATGGCGCCGGACGGGTGCTGTTGTGGCTGATGCAAAACCTGAAACAATTTTCGCCCCTTTTTGTAGCGCCGGGACAGGGCGAACTCACACGGCGGGTGGCAGCGGCTGGCATTCCCGTGCAGCGGATGCCGCTGCCCCCGCCATGGCAGGCGGTGGCCCGGCGACCTGGCCTGGGAGGTCGCATGGGGCGAATGCTGCTGGCACCCACAATGGCAGCCTACACGCTGCCTTTGATGCAATTGATGCGCCGTAGCCATGTGCTGGGTGTGCATGCCAACAGTACACGGGCAGCGCTGTTGGCCGGCCCCGCCGCCCGTATGCTGGGGCTGCCGCTGTGGTGGCATGTGCGCCGCGAACGCTCGTTGGGCGTATCCGAACGTCTGGCCCTGGCCCTGTGTGATCGTGTGATCTGCGTGTCGGAGGCCGTGGCCCGGCGCCTGGGGAACCCGGCCAAAGCCGTCGTCATCCATGACGGCGTGCCCCTCGCCCGTATGCCCGCTGCAGCCAATGGCCTGGCCTTTCGCCAACGCTTCGGCTGGGGTGCAGACGATGTGGTGGTGGGGGCCGTGGCCTCGCTGGCGCCCAACAAACGCCACGATCTGTTCATCCGCATGGCGCAAGAGCTGGCGCCAGGATACCCCATGGCCCGCTTTGTGATCTGCGGCGACGAGCCCGCAGGCGCCCCCCCTGGCTACGGGAAAAGCCTGCGCACCCAGGCCGCCGATCTCGTGGCCGCCGGTCGTCTGGCCTTTGCCGGTTTTGTGGAAGAGATGGCAACAGCCTATGCGGCCATGGACGTGCTTTGCTTCCCCTCCGACGTAGAGGGCTTCGGTCTGGTGGCCATCGAAGCCATGATGATGGCTGTGCCGGTGGTGCGCACGGCCACGGCCGGTAGCGCCGATATGATCGAACATGGCCAACACGGCTTTCTCACCCCGGTCGGCGACCTGCCCGCCCTGACCCAGCATGTCGCCCTTCTTTTGCAGCAGCCCGGCTTACGCACGCGCATGGGGCGGGCGGCGCAGGCACACGCCCGGGCCCACTTTAGCGCCGCCGCCATGGCTGCCCGCAGCGAAGCCCTGTTTGGGGCGCGCATACGGCCATGAAAAAGACAGCCTGTCTGCCAGCAGACGAGTTGGCCCGGCGAATGGCGACGGCGTGGCAGCAACGTCCCCCGACCGGCTATGGTGCCGACATCACCCTGCAATTCCACCCACCTGCCCATCGCCACACCTACAGTTGTCATTATGAATTTGCGCTGCGCAGCGGCCGCCGCCGCACAACCATCGTGGTCAAGGTGGCACACGGGGCCAGGGCGGCCGACCCGGCAGCCGAATACGCCGCCCTGCAGCGCTTAGCCCAACATTTCCGACCCTTTCCCGACCTGACCGTGCCTCAGCCCCTGCTGGTGCTGGCCCAGCCCCCGGCGCTGGTAATGACAAAGCTGCCAGGACAGCGCTTGCTGCACACTGTGCGCCGCCTGCGCTGGCGCCACCGCATCCCCACAGAAGTGTGCACACGCCTGCAGCAGGCTGGACGCTGGCTGGCGCGGCTCCACCAGATGCCGTTGCTACCGGCACAGCGGCCCGCCCTCGGCGCCGAGGAGCGCTTTCAGCAGGCCTGGGTCACACTGCAAAACAGTCGGGCAGCGGCGGCCACAGGTGATGTCATTGCCGCCGCTCTGCAACAACGTCTGCCCCACATGCCGGTAGAGCCCGCAGTGCCGCTGCATGGTGATTACACCCTGCGCAACGTGCTGTGCCACGAGACCAGGCTGGCCGTACTTGACACAGAACTGGCGGTCGTGGGGCCGGCCGAACTGGACGTGGCGGCTTTTGTGGCGGCATTGCTTTAATCGATTGGGGACAAATAATCATAGGCACCCGCCTATACGAATCAGCCCTGATCGAATCACTGCAACAGCAGTTCGTCGCCGGCTATGAGGCTGCTGGGGGACAGGTGGATGCCGAGGGTCTGGCCGTAGCCGTGGGCCTGCAACTGTGGCAGCGCTGGGCCGATTTCAGCGTCCACATCGCCCGCCGTTATCCCTTGCCCATACGCCCTGCCCTCGCCCGCAGGCTGCACCAGCACTTTGCCGGTCAACTCCGCGCCATCCTTTAATGCGGGGGCGGAAAGAAAGGTGGAGAGAGAAGTTGAAAGTGGTTGACGCCCGGAGAATTATGTGATAAAAGTAGCTTGAAGAATCAATCCGAACGCTCCAAAATCGCAAAATGATAAGAATAGCCATTGAACAGGAACGTCTCGCCGCATTTTGTCGACACAATCATATCCAGCGTTTGTCACTTTTTGGATCAGTCCTGCGGAATGATTTTGGCTCAGAGAGCGACATCGACGTGCTGGTAGAATTTGATCCTGCTCACGTCCCCGGACTTTTAGGCATTGCCCGCATGGAGCGGGAACTCTCGGAGATTTTTGGCGGGCGACAGGTTGATCTGCGAACGCCCGGAGATTTGAGCCGCTATTTCCGTCAGGACGTTCTCAAAGAAGCTGAGCTTCAATATGCTTAAAGATGACCGGATGCGCCTGTTGCACATGCTGGATGCGGCACGCGAAGCATTGATGTTCGTCGACGGTCGCACAAAAAACGATCTGAATACAGACAGAATGTTGGTGTTATCCTTGGTCAAGGAACTCGAAATCATTGGTGAGGCGGCGAAACCAATTTCCGAAATCACCAAGAGGGAACTGGCAGTAATTCCTTGGGCGGATATTATAGGCATGAGAAATCGACTTGTGCATGCCTATTTCGATATCGATTTGGATATCCTTTGGCAGACAACGCAAATCGATCTGCCATCATTGGAATTGTTGTTAGCACGCGTCATAGAAGGTTAGGGAAATCCCAAGCATCTATGGAATTACGCCGGGCAGGTGCAGTACCAGTCGGCCATCCAACGGGGGCCATCATTAGAGCCACATACTACCTGCCCAATCGATCATGGGCGGTTACACAAGAGGAATGCCCGGTCCGTGCCACAGGCCCGAGCATCCTTCCGTGCATTTACCCCCATCTCCCTTCGCAAACGTTGCCCCCAACCGCCATCCGGCCTATAATGCAACCATCACCCTTCCCCCATTTTACACCCCCATTGCCAGCCCCACACGCAACACGCTTCTATGAAACTATCGACATTTGGCCAGCGCTTTAGCGGCGAATCCGGCATCGTGCAACTGATGGATGATCTGGGCAAAGCCCTGGCAGGCGACGAACCGAAAATCATGTTGGGCGGCGGCAATCCCGCCGCCATCCCCGCCATGCAAGGCATCTACCGCCAGCGCATGATCGACATACTCCTGAACGAAGGCGAATTCGAGGCTGCGCTGGGCAACTACGCCCCCCCGGCAGGGGATGTGCCTTTCTGCCGGGCGTTGGCCTCGCTCTTGCGCCAGAGCTATGGTTGGGACATCGGCCCCGAAAATTGCGCCCTCACCAACGGCAGCCAGACATCCTTTTTCTACCTTTTCAATCTCCTGGCCGGAACCATGCCCGATGGCAGCCATCGCAAAATCCTGCTGCCGCTGGCACCCGAATACATCGGTTATGCCGATGTGGGCCTGAGTCCGGACCTGTTCATCTCGTATCGACCAGAGATCGCCTATCTGGACGATGTCCTGTTCAAATACCACATCGACCTCGAACACGTGCAGGTCACAGATGAGATCGGCGCTATTTGCTTTTCTCGGCCCACCAATCCCACCGGCAATGTGCTCACCGACGCCGAAGTCAACCATCTCAGCCGTCTGGCGCAACAGCATGATATCCCGCTGATCATCGACAATGCCTACGGCGCCCCCTTCCCCTCCATCCTCTTCTCGGACGTCACACCACAATGGGATGACCACATCATCCTGTGCATGAGCCTGTCGAAATTGGGCCTGCCAGGCGCCCGCACGGGCATCGTCATCGCCCAGCCCGAGATCATCGAGGCCATCGCCAATCTGAACGCCATATTTAGCCTGGCGCCGGGCAACACCGGGGCAGCGATGGCCCTGGACATGGTGCGCAACGGCGACATCATCAAGCTGAGCGAGAGCGTCATTCGTCCCTACTATCGCCAGAAAGCCGAGCAGACCCTGGCCTGGATTCGCCAGGAAATGCCGGATATTCCCTGCCGGGTGCACAAACCCGAAGGGGCATTCTTCGTGTGGCTGTGGTTCGAGGACCTGCCCATCCCCAGCGCCGAGCTCTACCGGCGCCTGAAAGAACGCAACGTGATCGTAGTGCCCGGGCACTACTTCTTCCCCGGGCTGCAAGAACCATGGGCACACAGCCAGCAATGTCTGCGCGTGAGTTATGCGCCGGCCCCCGAGGTGGTGCAGGCCGGCATTCGCATCATCGCCGAAGAAGCCCGCCACGCCTACGCCCAACCCTCTTCCATCCCCTCCCCCTAACCCGGACAATATCATGCACATAGGCATTATCGGACTCCCCAACAGCGGTAAAACCACCATCTTCAATGCTCTCACCCGCGGGGAGGTGGAAACAGCCGACTATTCCACTGGCCACATGGAAGTACACACCGCCGTGGTGCAAGTGCCCGACGCCCGCGTCGACAAGTTGTCGGCCATGTATCAGCCCAAAAAGACAAACTATGCCCAGGTACAATACAAAGATATCGCCGGTCTGGCCAAAGGCCTGGGTGAAACCGGCGGTCTGGCCGGGCCACTGCTGAACGAAATCGCCAATAACGATGCCCTGCTGCACGTGGTGCGAGCATTCAGCAACCCCAATGTCCTGCACCCCGAAGGCGACGTGGATGCGGCCCGAGATATCGAGCTGGTAGAAACGGAGCTGCTGCTGAATGACATGCAGATCGTCAGCAATCGTCTGGATCGCCTGAGCCAGCGCATCGGCAAGGGGGGCAAACCCAAAGAAGTGCAGGCACTGAAGGCCGAAGAAGCCCTGTTACAACGGCTGCTGACAGCGCTGGAAGACGAAATCCCCTTGCGCCAGCTCGAACTCAGCCCCGAGGAAGAAAAGTCCATCCGCAGCTTTTCCTTCCTCAGCCTCAAACCCATGCTCATCCTGCTCAATATCGACGACGACGCCGATGAAAACGTAGCAGAGCAATTTACCTCGGACCGGCCCAACGTGGCGGTGGCCGCACTGCGGGGCAAACTCGAAGCTGAGCTGGCACAGATGGAGCCAGACGAAGCCGCCGAATTCCTGATAGATTTCGGCATCGCCGAACCGGGCCTCAGCCGCGTGATCCATCTTTCGCATCAGTTGTTGCAGGTGCAATCATTCTTCACGGTGGGCGAAGATGAGGTGCGCGCCTGGACCGTTCCCGTGGGAGCCCCGGCAGTCGAGGCTGCCGCGGCCATTCACACCGATCTGGCCCGAGGCTTTATCCGCGCCGAGGTCGTTGGCTATGCCGATCTTATCGCTGCCGGCTCTATGGCCGAGGCACGCAAACAAGCCACATTGCGCCTGGAAGGCAAAGAATATATCGTGCAGGACGGAGACATCGTCCACATCCGATTTGCTCTGTAACCGCATGTTACCCTCACCGGAACAACGTCCTCTCGGCATCATCCTTACGTCCGTCACTTTCCTGCTCGAAGGCATCCTGCTGCAAGGAATGGCGCTGTTCGCCGCCCTGCTGAGCTCCAACCAGCCCACACTGCGGCAGGTGGTCATCGCCGCCGGATACGGCTTGTTCCTGGCCCTGCCCTTTGTGACGATCTCAGTGGGCCTGCTCAACCGCCGAAAATGGGCTTATTGGGGAGCGGTGCTGCTCTGCGGCCTGATCATCCTTTCTATCCCGGGCTGGCAACTGATCTCCCTGATGCTGATCTTACCCCCCCAGTTGTTCATGGGCAGTTACTTGCTGATGAACGATGGGGCCAAAGCCTTCTTTCGT
>JAADGC010000153.1 GCA_013152585.1 Chloroflexota bacterium | reverse complement strand
CCCGCCGATTGAAATCGGGCTTTTTAGGCGCTTCGCGCCGGAGGTCGGCCTCCGCCGACCGATCCTGTCGACGGCGGCCCGCTCTTTTCGGCGACCTGTCCCCGTAGGGGGACAAGCGGCGGAACGCCCCCGAGCCCCGAATTGATTCGGTGGGTGCGTCCCCTTTCTGGACGATTTCCTAATTATATGATAATATACGTTTAGAACGAACTAAACAAACCAACCTGGAGGTTGCAATGTCAACTCGACAAACTCACACCGTCACCGGCGCCTTCGGCTACTCGGGAAAATACATCGCGCAACGATTGATAGCCAACGGGCACACAGTCAACACCCTCACCCATGCCACGGCGTCTGCCAATCCATTTGGCTCCGTGGTGAAGGCGCACCCGTTTCATTGGCATCAACCCGAGAAGTTAGTGGAAAGCTTGCGTGGGACCTCGGTGTTGTACAATACTTATTGGGTGCGTTTCAACCACAAAGGCTTCAGCCATGCCGACGCCGTCCGCAACTCCCACGCCCTCTTTGCTGCCGCCAAAGAGGCGGGCGTGGAGCGCATTGTGCACGTCAGTATCACCAACCCCAGCCTGGATTCGCCGTTGGAGTACTTCAGCGGCAAAGCCGAGGTGGAGCAGGCGCTGGTGGATACGGGTGTCTCGTATGCGATTCTGCGCCCTACCGTCCTTTTTGGCAAAGAAGACATCCTGATCAACAATATCGCCTGGGCCTTGCGTCATTTGCCCGTCATGGGCGTGTTCGGCGATGGCAGCTACCGTCTTCAACCCATTTACGTCGATGACCTGGCACAACTGGCGGTCGAGCAGGGCGAGCGTCGCCAAAACGTCATCATCGACGCCATTGGCCCCGAGACCTACACCTACCGAGCTTTGATCGAGATGATCGGCCGCACTATCGGCTGTCCCCGCCCCATCCTCTCCATCCCCCCCTGGTTGGGCTATGCCGTAGGCTGGGGGATTGGTAAACTGATGGGGGATGTATTTATCACCCGGGCCGAAATCGCCGGTTTGATGGCCGAACTGCTCTATGTCGAGGCTCCGCCCGCCGCTGAGACCCGGTTATCAGACTGGGTTCAGCAACACGCCGGCACCCTGGGGCATCGCTACAGCAGCGAGCTGGCCCGCCGCCAAACCCACAGTCACCCCCAACGTAGTCGTTGAAAGGATCTCTTTATGGACGCCAAACTCCAGGCAGCCGGCGCAAAATTCATTCAGGCCATGAGCCAGATCAGTTCTTTTTGGGGCTTCCCCAAAGCAATGGGGGCAATCTACGGCGCCGTTTATCTCTCGCCGCGGCCCATCACGCTGGATGCGTTGGTGGAACTGGTTGGGGTAAGCAAGGGGGCGGTCAGCACCAATGTCCGTAAACTGGAACGTTTACAAATGGTGCATAAAGAAGTGAAGATCGGTGATCGCAAGGATTATTATGTGGCTGAGACGAATTTCTGGCGGGTGGTGCAGGCGATTTTGCAGGAGCGACAGAATCGCCAGTTCGATCAGGCCTTGCGGGCCGTGGATGAGAGTTTACAAATGGTTTCCGCCGCGTCCGAAGACGATGATCTGAGCCGATTTTACCAGCAGCGCATCAGCAGGATGCAATCGTTCTTCAGCACCTTTGATAAAATCGTGACTGCCATCGCCGCCCTGGATGAATTCCGCCTGAGCACATTACACAAGATATTGGGGCGACCGGACACTTGATTTTGCGTTTGCAGTCGAGTGTTTGTCTGGAATCAACCTCCTGGAGGTGGTCAAAAACGGCAACTCGTTTTGGCACGATTCCCAAGTTCCAATTCTACGCCCGCGTATCGTACAATGAAACTCACTCCACCCTCTCACCCTCCGCCCCAGTACTTTCATGTCCCCACCCGTGCAACGTCTGCGCCTCTGCTATGCTCAAACCGGCGACGCCCGCTACGTCGGCCACCTCGACACCGCCCGCTTCTGGGAACGCGTCTTCCGCCGCGCCGATCTGCCGCTGGCCTACACCCAGGGCTATAATCCCCAGCCTCGCATCCAGTTTGCTTCGGCCCTGCCCGTGGGTATCGACGGCGAAAACGAGCTGCTTGATGTGTGGCTCAATGAAACGCTGCATCCACAGGTCTGGATCGAGCGCTTGCAGCACGCCCTCCCCCCCGGCTTTCGTCTCAAATCGGTGCAGGATGTGCCGCTGAAGGCACCTGCCATGCAGAGCCAATTACGCACGGCCCGCTACAGCGTCGACTTTGGCACCGCCATCGCCGGGGATGCCCTCACCGCGCGGGTGCAGCACCTGCTGGCCGAGCCAGAGTTGTGGCGACCGCACCACAAGCGCAAGGACAAAATCTACGACCTGCGCGCCCTTATCGACGAGATGCAGGTGGAGGAGACAGGAAACGGTACCTTGTTGCGGCTGCTCGTGCACAGCGGCTCGCAGGGCAATGCCCGCGTGGACGAAGTACTCGGCGCCCTGGGCGTGGCCGATATCCGGCATCACACCGTGCGCCATGAGCTGATCTTCGCAGCCCCTCTGGCGGAAGGCGCAGAGAACGGGGGGCAGGGATAGGTTGATGGAGTGGGAAAATGGGAGCTTTACTCCCTCTTCCCTACTCCCCCAACATCTCGGGATTGTTGCTGCAAATGCCATCCACGCCCAGCTCGCGCAGGGCGGCAATTTCGGAAGGCCGTTCCTCGTGCCAGGCGATAATGCCCAGTCTCGCAGCGTGCACCCGCCGTACCCAGTCTGGGGTCAGCAATTTGTGCGGGGTAGGGCTCACGTTCTCCCAGCAGGGATGCACATAATCGGCCGAGATGGCCTGTGCCAGCTTGACGGGATCCACATGGGGGGCGCCAAACAAGACGGAGGTGACGATACGTGCATCGGCGGCTTTGACCCAGGCCAGCCAGTCTGCTCGAAACGAGGCCACGATGACCCAAAGGTAAAGCTGTCCTTCCTGGATGGCCTGCACCACCGGCGCAATCGCATCGCCTGATTTCAGCTCGATGTACATGCCCAGCCCCAACTCCCGGCACAGACTGATCACTTCCGCCAGCGTGGGGATGTGTTCGCCATCGCCGGCGTCGATGCCTTTCAGTTCGTCCCAGGTATGATTTTTGACCGCGCCACATTGGCCGGGAAAACGGTCGACTTCGAGATCGTGGATGATCACGGGCACCCCGTCCGCCGACATCTGCACATCCACCTCGACCATGTCGGCGCCGAGCTCTGCTGCTTTGCGAAATGACGCCAGCGTATTATCGGGGGCGTGAGCCGATGCCCCGCGATGGCCAATGCGCCAGAAACGTCGCTCCTGCGGGGGAATGCCCTGCCGCAACTGCTCGATCCACCAGGCAATACGGCCCGGCACCCAGGCCCGCAAGGCTGACCACGGTGTCAGCAGCACTGGATCAATCACAAAACGACGGCCAAAATCCCAGGCCGGCTGGAAGCGATGGCGCTGGAGATAGGTATGCACCAGGGTGTTGGCTTCGGGTGTGCGCAAAGAAGTCAGCTCGTCGGCAAACATGGGAGTGACCCACACGCCGCCGATACCGGCCAGGCGCTCACTTTCCTGGCCCTGGTAGCGCTGCCGGCGTTCGTCGTAGCAGGCGACGGCTGGGGCGAAGGCATGTTTCCCGGGCTCCGACAGCACAATCGGATGCGTGCCTTCACCGGCAATCACGCCCTCGGATGCCATGCTGGCAAAGCCTCCATGCCAGCTTGCCTCGACACGTAGCAACTCGCCGCGGGCATCCACATAAACCCACACGTGTTCTAGCTCATACAGGTGCCCGATGTCCCAGTCCCACCAGATGGCATATTCGATGGCAAGCTCGGCCGCGGGTTGGTCGGACGGCCGCAGTTCGATGTGGCGGGGAAACGAGGGCGAGGGGCCATCTTGGCGGAAGATGGTGTAACCCACGGCCTGGGGAAAGAAGGGCTCGCGGCTATCGAAACGGATGATGGGCGTGTAACGGGCGGCAAGCTCGTGCTCGGGGCCTGAGTGCGGGGTGTCCAGCAGGGCCGCCAGGCTGGCCGCCCCGGCGTTCGTGTCGTTGTAAGGGAACATAGGTGGGAAAGGAGCAGTGATCGGTGAGCAATGATCAGAACGTGGCATGTGTGTTGGACGAAAAAGGTTTCGACCAACGGTCACAGTTTACATCAAATCCATCGAGCCTGCCGAATCTGGCGACCCGGATTCGATTGCCTGGCACCGCCGAGTGACCAACCCAATACGGTCAAGGATTGTTCCGAAGATGCGGAGTGCGGCGACAGACGGCGGAACGCCCCCGAGCCCCGAATTGATTCGGTGGGTGCGCGGCGGGGCCGCCGTGGGTGCAGCGCCCGGCGTTGCCCTGATCACGCCGCGGGGATTTCGAATGATGAGACGGCGAATCCGGTTCGCCGCTGTCTGTCATTCTGAATGAATGATAGCAGCCGACCCACATCGAAGAGACAGGCACTTTGACGCCGAAACGGCCATCACGAAGCCAATTCCAGTGAAGAATCTCGCCTTTCACGGGCGGCGGCACCCTTCACTGGCGTTTCCTGTTCATGTCAGTTGCCTGCTGGAGCAGTTCAGGGGTCGGGGTGGCCCTGGGGAGATAGGATCGCCGACCCCGAGACATCCATTAGAATTGCTGTCCGGCGGCGGCTATCCTCTGTAAAAGCGCCGGTACCGCGAAACGCTCACCATAAAGGGCGGCCAGTTCTTTACTGCGCTCCACAAATGCGGGCAAGCCATAATCGTTGATGTATTGCAGGGTTCCGCCCTTGAATGCAGCGAATCCCCAGCCGAAGATGCTGCCAATGTTGGCCTCGGCGACCGAGCTCACCACGCCTTCCTCAAAGCAACGCACCGTCTCCAATGCCTGGATGAACATCATGCGGTCGATCATCTCCTGCTGCGAAAGCTGCTGGGCCCGCGTGGGGAATATCTGCTGGAGCTGGGGCCACAAGTGCTTGGGCGCAGCAGACGGATAATCATAAAACCCCGCCCCCTGTGCTTTGCCCAAACGCTGATATTCATGCACCATTTTTTCCAGCACGGTATAGCCGGGATGGTACGGCAAGGCTTTGCCTTCGGCTGCCAAATCCTGCCGGGTTTGGTCGAGGATGTGCATGGCCAGGCCCAAATTAACCTCATCCGAGACAGCCAGCGGGCCCATGGGCATGCCCGCTTGCATGCCTGCCATCTCGATGGTATGGGGATACTGGCCCTCGGTGAGCATGGCCAGGCCTTCGTAGACGAACGCTGTAAACACGCGCGAGGTGTAAAACCCGCGGCTATCATTGACGACGATGGGTGTCTTGCGTATTTGCAGCACGAAGTCAAACGCTTTGGCCAGTGTGCTGGCTGATGTCTGTTGGCCGCGAATGATCTCGACCAGTTGCATTTTGGGCACCGGTGAGAAAAAGTGCAGGCCGATGAAGTTGTGCGGTCGGGATGTGTAAGCGGCCAGACTGGTAATGGGCAGAGTGGAGGTATTCGAGCAGATGACGGCGTCGGGGTCGAGATGGGCGTCGGCCTCGCGAAGAACCGCTTCTTTGATTTGTCGGTTCTCCGGCACCGCCTCGATGATCAGATCGCAATCGGCGAGGTCGGCGGCGGAGTCAGTGACGAGGATGTGATCAAGCGCAGCCTGCTTCTGCTCGGGGCTGAGGCGCCGACGCTGCACGCGGCCAGCGAGCAGCTTTTCGATCCGGGCTTTGCCCGCCGTAGCCAGGTCCATGTTCACATCTTTCAGCACCACTGCCACGCCCGCCAGGGCGCTGGCATAGGCGATGCCGTGCCCCATCAACCCGGCGCCCAAGACGCCGACCTTGTGCGTGGTCCGGGGGGAGACGCCCTTTGGCCGACTACGTCCGTCCTTGATCTCGTTGAGTTGGAACCAGAAGGCGTGCAGCATGTTTTTGGCGACCTTGCCGGTCGCTACTGCGGCGAAATAGCGCGACTCGATACGACTGGCAGTATCGAAATCGACCGCCGCTCCTTCGATCAGCGCACTCAGGATCGCTGCCGGGGCCGGGTAGTTGCCGAAGGTCTTTTGGCGCACCATCGCCGGGGCAATGGCGACCATGCCGGCATTGCGGGGATGATGGGGGCCGCCGCCAGGGATGCGGAAACCGGCTTGGTCCCAGGCTTGGGCCGATTGGGGGTGGGCGAGGATCCAGGCCTGGGCTTGCGCCATCATCTCTGCGCCATCGCTCGCCAGTTCGTCGATGATCCCGACGGCCTGCGCTGCCCGGGGATCGAAACGTTTGCCCTCGGTGAGGAGCGAAAACGCTTTCTGCAGCCCTAACATACGCGTCACCCGCGTCACCCCCCCACCGCCGGGTAACAGGCCCAGCGTCACTTCTGGCAGGCTCAGTCTGATCCGGGGATCATCCACGGCAATGCGATGATGGCAGGCCAGCGCCACCTCCAATCCGCCGCCCAGGGCCGTGCCATTGATGGCCGCCACCACGGGCACGCCCAGCGTTTCCAGGCGCCGCAGCGTGTGTTTGAGCGCCTCGGCCAACTGCATGGTGGCCGAGGCATCCTCCAGCCTCCATATCATTTGCAGATCGGCACCGGCAATGAATGTCGATTTGGCCGAAGCAAGGATCACCCCGGCCAGCGGCTGCTCGGTGGCCAATCGCTCCACGGCCTGCTCCAGGATGGCGCCAAATGTGTCGTCGATCAGATTCACAGACCGCCCTGGCGCATCCATGGTCAGGATAACGATGTTATTTGCTTGTTTTTCGTAGCTAATGGCCATTTGATTCCTCACACGCGTTCGATAATGGTCGCTATGCCCATGCCGCCGCCGATGCAAAGCGTGATCAGGGCGGTTGTCAGATTTCGTCGTTCCAGTTCGTCCAGGGCCGTGCCCAGCAACATGCCGCCGGTGGCGCCCAGGGGATGTCCCATGGCGATAGCGCCGCCATTGACATTGATCTTGTCGAGGCTATAAAGGCCCATATCCCGCATGAAGCGCAGCACCACGGCCGCGAAAGCTTCGTTGACCTCGACCAAGTCGATATCGTCGATGGTCATGCCGGCTTTGCGCAAGGCTTTGCGCGAGGCCGGGCCCGGGCCCGTGAGCATGATCGTGGGTTCGCTGCCCACCAGGGCTGCGGAGACCATGCGGGCGCGCGGTTTCAGGCCCTGCGCCCTCCCCGCTGCTTCTGATCCGAGCAGCAGTAAGGCAGCCCCATCGACGATGCCGGAGGAATTGCCGGCAGTGTGGATATGGTGGATGCGCTCGACCTGCGGATATTTTTGCAGGGCCACGGCGTCGAAGCCCATCTCGCCCATGGCGGCAAAGGCTGGCCTGAGCTTGCCCAAGCCCTCCGGCGTGCTATTGGGGCGGATATGCTCATCGTGATCAAGAATGGTGAGGCCGTTCTGGTCCTTGACCGGGACCAACGATTTAAAATAGCCCTGCTTACAGGCATGGGCGGCGCGTTCTTGCGAATTGAGGGCGAAGGCATCGATATCTGTGCGGCTGAAGCCTTCGATAGTGGCGATCAGGTCGGCGCTGATGCCCTGTGGCACAAAACCCACGTGCATACTCACCGCCGGGTCTTGGGAGAGGGCGCCGCCGTCGGTGCCGATGGGCACTCGCGACATCGACTCCACGCCGCCAGCGGCCACCAGATCGGCCCAGCCGGAGCGCACCTTCATCGCCGCCAGGTTCACTGCCTCCAGGCCAGACGCACAGAAGCGATTGATTTGCATACCGGGGACACTCGTGTCCCAATCGGCATAGAGGACAGCGGTGCGGGCGATATTGCCCCCCTGATCGCCGATGGGCGTGACGCAGCCCAGGATGAGGTCTTCTACCTGGGCCGTGTCGAGATCGTGACGCCCCTGCATTGCCCGCAACAGGGTCGTCAGCAAGTCCACCGGTTTAACTTCGTAAAGAGAGCCACTCGCCTTCCCGCGACCACGCGGTGTGCGGATAGCATCGAAAATATAGGCTTCGTTGGTCATGATGCTTTCTCCGTGCTGTCTGAAAATACCGTCGAATGTGCGATGAGTTCTTTGATGATTTCGTTCCGCCGGTGGTTCGTTACGCCCGGGCATCGACGTAAACCCGAGCCATGGGTATTATCTCATAGCGCCGCCTCCGGTCGCAACCAAATTCCAAACGTGTCAGTCTGAACGGAACGTAGTGAAGTGAAAAAATCCAGGCTCTTAACGATGAGATGCTTCACTGGTGTGGGGTGGTGTTATGTGCGTTCAGGTGTTGCGTGGGTAGCGTCATTAAAGAGGATGGCGGTTAGACTCGTTCAGCATGACAGGCGGGGCAATGTCACCCTGAGTGAAGTGAAGGGTCTGGCAGTGCATGTAGAGTCATTCTATGGGTGGATGGTTTGAGATAGATGCTGACAGGTTTGCGTGTATGTCTGAACCATTTCCTCTATCACCTCCCCCACCGGTTTGATCTGGTCGATCTGGGCCACGCTGAGCCCGGCGCTCCACAGATCACGCCAGCGCTTCGATTGCGGGGCTGGCTGTTCGTCGAAATCGGCGATGCTGCTGGACAGCCATGTCGCCGGGGTGCCGGTAATTTCGTTGCTGATGACGATATCTTCGGGGTGGGCGACGATGACCGCCTGCTTGTAAGCCGGGGCCGCCCGCGCTTCGTGGGTGGCGATCAGGCGGGTGCCGACGATCGCCGCGCAAGCGCCCACGGCCAGAGCGGCGGCCAATTGGGCGCCGGTGCTGATGCCGCCGGCGGCAATCACCGGCAGTCCGGTGTGTTGCCGCAGATAGGGGGTAAAAATCAGGGTGGGGAGCATTCCGCAATGCCCGCCGGCGCCGGCGGCCACGGCAATCAGGCCATCGACGCCGTGCTCACGCGCCTTCAAGCCCTGCGCCAACGAGATCACATCGGCAAAGACGATGCCACCGTTGGCATGCACGTCGTCCAGGATCAGGGCGGGGTTGCCCAGCGAACTGATGTAGAAGGAGACGCCCGCATCCAGGCAGATGCCCAACTGCTCTTTCCAGGGAAAACGACCCGATAAATGGATGTTCACCCCGATGGGCCGCCCGGTCGCCTGTCGTATCGTCTGCAATGCCTGTTTGAGATCGGCCGTCGTGCGATAGTTGGGCAGGGGAAATGTGCCCAATGCGCCCGCCTCCGAGAGGGCGATCACGTATTCCTCATAGCTCACCAGAAACATGGGTGCCCCCACGATGGGGACGTCGATACCCAGCATCTCGGTGAAGTCGGTGCGGATATTCATGCGATCTCGGCCTGCTCCTCTACCATCAACTGACATTGGGCAATCGTCTTTCGCGCTTCGGCGAGGATGGTCATGCGTTGTGCCTGCAACGAGCCCTCGCCATGCAGGGCGATCGTTTCCCGATCGGCGCCGGTGATGCGGCGGATCAAATCCAACATGCGCAGACGCTGCTCGGTGGGAACGTCTGCTTTGGCGCCCAGGTATTTGGCGATATCGGCCTGCAATTCGGGCAACTGGTAATCTCTGAAGGTGGGTGCGGTCACCAGCAGCCCGCCCGCCAGGTCCTGGATGATCTTGATCACCTTGTGGTATTCGTTGGCGAAATGATACTTGGCGATGTTGGTGCTGACGGGATTGGGCACAGCGATGCCGCCGTAGGTGACAAAATCGAGACAGGCGGCGTGCGAGAGCGAGCGCAGGGTTTCGAGATAGATGACGATGTCGGTGAGTTTTTCCTTCACATGGGGGGCGTTGGCGATGCCATTGTACTCGGCGATGGCTTTGGCCACACCCAAGAGTTGTTCCGACATGGGGATGCGATAGGCGCAGCCGGTGCGACGGTGCAGGAGGGCGAAGTTGACCACCAGTGTGGCGGCAACCTGCCATTCGCCGCACAAAAAGACCCGTTCCCAGGGCACGAACACGTCGTCGAAGATGATGAGAGAATCGGTGTGGACGCGTAAGGGGCGGCTGTTAGGAAATTCCAGAGATGTGATGTGGGCGTGGAAGGGGCGTCCCACCTGCTTGAGTCCTGGGGTGTTCACGGGGATGGCGAAGGCCACGGCGTAATCTGCGTCGGCCGCGGTCATCGCCCGGCTGGGGATCACGAACAGCTCGTTGCTGTACGGCGCCCCGCTGATGTGTACCTTGGCGCCGCGCACCACGATGCCATCCCGCCGCCGCTCCACCACCCGCACGTAGTAATCGGGATGCGCTTGCCCGGGATCAGAGGGCCGCAACATGCGGTCGCCTTTGACATCGGTCATGCCGGTGACCACCGCCAGATCGTTCTTTTTCAAAGTGGTGCGATAGGCCTCGATGCGGGCGATGTAGTCGCTGTTGCCCAGGATGTTGGCGGTGATGCTGATGGCGTTGAGGGCGTCGGCGCCGATGTCGTGGGCCAGGGGAATGAAGCCGTCTCCCAGGCGTGTGGAGGCCACGATCAAGTCGAATAGTTTGAGCAGATCTTCGCCATTTTGCGGTAAATGATAGTAGCGGCTGATGTCTTCGCCCAAGGCTTCATCGCTGACGACGGCCAGATCACGGTACCGGGGATTCTCCGCCATCTCGTAATCCAGGGCCATGGTGTCAACGCACACGGATAGCTCGGGATGTGTGGTCACATCCGCCACCCGTTCACCTTTGTAGTAGACAACGCGGCCATCTTTCAGGCTATCTTTGTATTCCTGTGCGGTTTTCAATGCCACGATGCACTCCTGAGGAAAATGACGGGAAGGGATTCAGGTGCCGCTCAGGCGGCGGAGTCGGCAACCTCGGGGAGGCCGCGATGGTAGTCGGGGAAGATGGCTTCTTCGAGATGGGAGTGCATCATGTTGTCGACACACAGTACGGCTGAGAGCGAGGCCCCGTCTACACCCCCACCCCACAGGCGTTTGCCGTATTGATCGCCGGCAAAGTACAGGCCGTCGACCCAGGGCGATTTCACATCCGGGCGTTCTTCGCCAATGGGCCGCCACAGGCCGTAGGCCTCCGGCGACGGGGTCCAAATCAAAAACTCGACATCTTCATCCCAGGTGGGGAAGGTGGCCCGGGCCCAGCTCTCGCACAGTTCGATCACGCGGTTGACGCGCTCGGGGTTGCGCATCTCGTTGTCGGTCAGTGCCGTGGAAAAGAGAAATTCGTACTTGCCTTTCGGGGCTCGTTTGGCGCTGTGATCGCCCCAGGCCGTGAACTCGCACATCACCATATCGACAGCGCCGATGTAGCCCTCGTCACGAATGATGCCCGGCATGTAGACAAAACTGCGCTCGTCCAGACCGATATCTGACCAAAGACTGCGTTTGGTGCCCGCCCAGCCGGTCAGCAAGCCGGCGCCCCAGAATTTCGTTTCCAGCAGTTCCACCCAGTCGCCGGGGAAGGCGTTTTTGGCTAATACGCGGAAGATATGTTTGGGCGGAATCGTGCAAATAACCGTGGTGGACGTGAGCGTCTGCAATTCGCCGTTGACCTTGATCTGTACACCCTGCGCCCGCCCGTCGGCGATGATCACTTCGGTGACAGGCGTGTTGCGGCGGACTTCTCCGCCATGGTCGAGCACCACGCGCTCCATAGCCTGGGGAATGGCAATGCAGCCCGGTTCATCCGCCGTCGCCACCGAACCGGAAATCAGGTTCATGCGAATAGGGCGAGCGATGGCCATGTAGCCCAGGAAGTCGCCGGCCGGGGTCATGGCCGGCTCGGCCTGCGCCGTCTGCGAGGCCGCCAGTACTTTAATGTACTCGTAGGCTTCGGGGTGCATGCCGCGGGCGTCTAGCCATTCTTGCAACGACGTCTTCATGAGACCGGCCATGTCGGCGAAAGTGCTCGTGCCCATGTCGCGCAACTGCTCCATGGTTTTGGCAAAGCCTTCGGGACTCATCCATTGGTAGGGTGTGCGTTTTTCTACCTGATAAACGACGCCGGGTTCTACCTGCCCTGCTTCTGTCTCCCCCTGCCACTGGATAAATCCCAGGCCGCGGTTCAGCGGCATGCTCACATACTCACCCAGATAGTCGAGGAGGCAGTGGGTGCGGCTCTTGTTGCCCCAAAAAAGTCCGTGGCCGCCAGCTTCGAAAGTACGGCCATCCAGCAGGCCCTTGGCAAAGATCGTATCGATGTCGGGCGTACACTTGCCTAGATAGCAACTGGCATAAGCCAATGAGCGACGGAACTGCTGGGCGTCCATCTCGATGCCATCGGCCACGACCTTGTGGCCTTGGCCCACGTAGGAAAGGGTGCGACCGCCAATAAAGGGGGCCTGTTCCAGCACCAGTACCTTCTGATTGAAATCTTTGGCCAGGAGGGCCGCCGTGGCCAAACCGGCCACGCCGGCGCCGATGATGATGGCATCATAATCGTGAGTCGACATTGTTATACTCCCTTGAAGAGTGGATCGCCTGCGGGGATCGGGATTAGATGGAGCCGCCGCCATCCATGACCACTATCTGGCCGGTGATGTAGGCGGAAGCGTCGGAGACCATTGCCAGGGCCATTCTGCCCACTTCTTCGGGCGTGGCGATGCGTTGTAAGGGGGTGTGCGCCATCTCCTGGGCCATGATCTTCTCATTGCTCCAGAGTGCCCGGCTGAAGCGCGTCTTCACCACGCCGGGAGCGAGGGCGTTGACACGAATGTTGTATTCTCCCAGTTCGATGGCGAGCACCTGTGTGAGCATATTGATGGCCGCTTTGCTGATGCAATAGACGCCCAGGCCTTTGTCGGGTGTGACACCTCCCACCGAGGAGATGTTGAGAATGACGCCTCCGCCCTGGCCAAGCATTATCTTGGCGGCCATCTGTGAAAGCAGGAAATAGCCTTTGAGATTGGTGTCCATGATCACATCGAAGGTTGTTTCCTCGACATCTATCAGCGGCGCCAGAATCGGATTGGTGGCAGCGTTGTTGACCAGAATATCCAGACGGCCAAACGCCGCCTGCACCGTGGCCATGAGCTGTCGCAACGCCTCGGGCTTGCGGTTGTGTGCGGCTACCGGCAGAGCGCGGCGCCCCATCGCCTTGATTTCTGTCGCAACCTCCTGCAGGGCGGGCATCTTACGGCTGCTGATAGCCACATCGGCGCCGGCATCGGCCAACGCCAGGGCGATGGCGCGGCCAATACCACGACTGCCGCCGGTGACCAGCGCGGTCTTGCCTGCTAAT
Source organism: Chloroflexota bacterium (assembly GCA_013152585.1). Taxonomy (GTDB): domain Bacteria; phylum Chloroflexota; class Anaerolineae; order J102; family J102; genus JAADGC01. The sequence continues at coordinate 38,904 of JAADGC010000153.1, read as the reverse complement.
GATAGATAAGAAACATCCATAAAAGGTTCTCCTTGGGGGTGGAATGATGATCTAGTCGATGAGGGAAACCATGGCAAAAGAGGCTGTGCGGGTGATGGTTTCGTTGGATTACGATTCGCCGGTGGGGTCGCGGCTGATAGCATGTAAAATGAACGAAATCCAGGCGTCGTTGCCGTCTTGGCGAGAGCCACGGTGGTAGGCAAATTCGCAAAACAAGACCATCATGCACTGCAACGTCGCCGTGAAGTCTTCATCCCGAAAAACGCCGCTCTCGATCCCATGGCGCAGGAGGCCGGCCATAATGCTCTCGATGCCCTCTTCCACCCAGTGCAGTTCGTCGCCCAGAAAGGGTGTGTACAGGCGGTCGTCGTCTGCCATGACCCGCCCCAGAAAAGGATTCTCGTCAAAGTAGGCGTTGCTCAATTTGAAGAACATCTGTACTTTCTCACTCGGATCTTCGTACTGTTGCAACGTGACCAGGCAATGGCTGCGGAAGGTCAGGGCTTCGTCCAGGACCAAATCGGCCAGCAGAGTGACTTTGCTGTGAAACAGCTTGTACATGGTGCGCTTGGAGATGCCGGCCTGTTCTGCGATCTCGTCCACGGTCGTTTTACGGAATCCATAGCGACCAAACATCTCTTTGGCCGCCTGGAGGATCTGCTTTTGCTTTTTCTTTTTATTCTGTGTCATCATAGGTTTTTATAACCCCATCTGCCTGGCGACGATGTTTTTCTGAATCTGCGTGGTGCCGCCGCCGATGCTCAGCACCAGCACATCGCGCAAAGCGCGTTGGCAGTCGAACGCCAGGGTGGCGCCGTCTCTGCCCAGGATTTCGACGCCCTGCAGGGCGATTTTTTTGGCCGTCTCCGAAGCGAAGTATTTGGCCATGGATGTCTCCCGTACACACTCGATCCCGGCGCCCTCCAGGCGGGCGGCATGATACGTCAAGTGCCGGGCAGCTTCCAGCTCGGTGGCCATATCGACCAAGGCGTGGCGGATGGCCTGGTGTTGCCAGCGGCCTTGCGCCAGATGGAAGCGTTCTTTGGCGTAGGCGATGGTTTCGTCCAGGACAGCCTGGCCGATGCCCAACGAGCAGGATGCCAGGGCCAGGCGTTCACTGTTCAAGAGCTTCACCATCTGCCCCCACCCCTGATTCAGACAGGATTCGCCGCCCAGTATGTGGCTGGGGGTCACCTGGACATCTTCGTAATGCACGGCGCAGGTATCGGACCCCTGATAGCCCAGTTTTTTGAGGTGGCTGGTGCTGTACCCCGGGGTGGCTGTGGGCACCAGGAAGGCGGTGATTCCCCGGTATTTGGAGGGGGCGGTGCGGGTCATGGTCACCACCACGTCGCTAACCCCGGCGCCGGTGATGAACATCTTGCTACCGGTGATGAGGTAGTGCCCCTCCCTGAAGGTGGCTTTGGTGCTGATTTTGGCCGCATCGGAACCGGCGTTGGGCTCGGTGAGGGCGAAACTGAAGCGCAATTCACCCTGCGCCAGACGTGGCAAGTAGTACTCTTTTTGCTCAGGGCTGCCGCTTTTGCCGATGATGTCGTTGCCATAGAGCAAGATATTGCCGATCACCCACGCCAGCACCGGCAGGCGTCGCGATAATTCCTCGTAAATCGGCAAGGCATCCACCGGGCACCCCCCCAGTCCTCCGTATTCCTCGGCGATATTGATCCCCCACAAACCCGTCTGGCCGAATTTGTCAAGGAGATCGGACGGATATTCGTCGTTTTGGTCGATGGCACGGGCCCGATCTGGCGGGATTTCCCGTTCGACAAAATCTCGTACGGTGGCGCGAATGGCAGCCTGGTCCAGGCCTGGTCGCGTCCCGGTTTGAGGTGTTGTGTACATTCAGGAAGCTCGCTTGTGCATTAAGAATTTCATATCGAAAACCATCACCATTTGCTGATGCTGGTTGCTGACGGTGTAGCGCATGGTCGTCAGTCCCTGGCTGGGTTTTCGGGTGGGTCGCATCTCTGTCACTTCGACATGCAGCTTGATCGTATCGCCGATTTTGACCGGCGCCGGTATGCGCATGTTGTCGACGCCCAGCCAGGCGATGACCGAGTCCTTGGCAGCGCCGGTCATTGCCATCATGCCCACCGCCAGGGCAAAGGTCAACGGTCCGTGGGCGATGCGCTCGCCAAAGGGCGTGTGGCGGGCGTATTCCTCATTCATGTGCAAGGGATAAAAATCCATTGTCAGGCCCGCCCAGTTGACCAGATGGGTTTCGGTGACGGTGATGCCGGGACTGTCGAAGGTTTCGCCTACGCTAAAATCATCCCAGTATTTTTCAGGCATTGTTTCCTCCTGGTGTGGGCTTGGCTGGCTGCCGGTTCATCGCTGGGGCCTGAACTGGGGCAGTGTGATTTCATCGCTGCGTGCTTCAAAAGTTACTTCCACGGGCATGTCGCAGTGCAGGGCGGCAGAATCGCAATCGACAATGTTCGCCATCATGCGCACGCCCTCTGCGAGCTGCACCACAGCGATGACAAAGGGAAGGTCGGCCATGAACGCCGAAGGCGGGTTGTTGGTGACCACCGAATAGGTGTAGATCACCCCTTTGCCCGTTGCTTCCACCCAGGCGAGGGCGTCAGCGCCGCAATGAGGGCAGACCAGGCGCGGGTAAAAGACATAGTGGTGGCAGGTTTTACAGCGTTGAATCAGCAACTTGCCCTGGCGAGCAGCGGTCCAGTAGGGTTCTGTCCAGGGATCAGTGGGGGGAAGTGGTTTTGCTGGCATGATGTGCCTCGCGTGTCTTATGGAACTGGACACTGGCGTTTTTTGCTTTTGCCACGGATTACACGGATTTTCACGGAAAAATCAAAAAAATCAAGTGAAAATCTGTGGGAATCCGTGCAATCTGTGGCTGAAAATGCCGTCTTACGCGGCCAACGTGATTTTCGCCAGATTCCATTTACGGAATTTCATTGCCTAAAAGTGTGACATGGGCATCGACATAGGTGCCGCCTGTGGCCGTCTCGATGGCAAAGCGCGCATTGGGAACCTGCCGTTCGCCCGCTTTGCCCATCAACTGCCGCGCGGCTTCTATCAAGATGGAGATGCCGCCACCGGCGCCGGTGTGCCCCTGCGAGAGCATGCCGCCGTTGGTGGTCATGGGCAGCTTTCCCCCCGGCCAGGTGTGACCTGCCAGCACAAAGCTCCCGGCCTCGCCGCGGGCACACAAGCCCAGTTCCTCCAAAGCGATCAGTTGAAAGATGGGATAGGAATCGTAGAGCTCGGCCAGATCGATATCAGCCGGTGATAGACCGGCCATGGCGTAGGCGTCGGCTGCTGCCGCCGCGTAGCCGAAACGGGTCATGTCGGGTTCTTGCGACAGCGCAAAGTGGGTGACGCGGGATCCTTCTCCCAGCAGATAGGCCGGGCGCTCGCTGAGGGTGCGCGCCCGCTGCGCCGAGGTGACGATAAAGGCGGCGCCGCCATCCGCCAACATGTTGGACTCGTAGGCATGGAGCGGGGAGGAGAGGATTTTCGAATTCAGAACTTTCTCGATGCTCAGGGGTTTGCGGAACATGGCCAGGGGATTGAGCTGGGCCCACTTGCGGTTGGAAACGCACACCGAGGCCAATTGTTCTGCCGTCGTAGCCGTCTCATACATGGTGCGCTGCGTGATCAGCCCGGCGACGGCGGAATAGTGCAAGCCGTAGGGCACTTCCCATTCTTTGGAAATCCCCGCCGTCGAAAACAGGTCGATCCCTTCCTGGCCAGAAACGCCGCTGCCCAGTTTATCGGCATGGACGAAAAGGATGGCGTCGGAAACGCCGGTGCTGATCAGCCCGGCCGCGACTTTGAGCATGATGGCACTGGTCGCCCCACCGGCGAAAAGCTGGAGATTGTTTCTGACGCGCAACCCCAATTCCTCCACAATGCGCCCTGTCACCAAGTCGGTGTTGAACTTGGCATTGTACAAAGCGGTCGTGGGGATGACGGTATCGATGTCGTCCTTGTGCAGGCCGGCATCGGCAATGGCCAGTTGCGCCGCTTTGACAGCGCAATAAATAGCACTGCGCTCGGGGAAACGTCCGGTCGGCACTTCCCCGATGCCCACAATGGCCACTTGTCCTTTGAATGTGCCCATAACGTTAGCATCCTCCATTCGAGCTCAGCGCTAACAGATCGCCGATCGAGTTCTTGAGCAGAGCCGGGGTTTCACTGCCGGAGAAAAGCACCAGGGCGTCTCTCAGAGCGCGTTGGGCATCGTACTCGGTCGTGTAGCCATATCCGCCCAGGATGTGCACAGCCTGTAATCCCGCCTGCCGGGCCAGCTTGCCCGCCCGCAGCCGGGCCATGGCCGCCTCCAAGGCAAACGGGCGCCCCTGATCAGCCTGCCAGCAGGCCTGAGTGAGCATAAGACGCACGGCCTGGATTTCGATTGCCAGATCGACGAGCATGTGCCGGATGGCCTCGAAGTCGGCGAGGGCGTGGCCGAATTGGCGTCGCTCCTGCGCATAGCCGAGCGTGTATTCATAAGCACCTTGGGCGATACCAAGTGCCATTGCTGTCTGTGCCACATGCTCGATTGTCCCCAAGATGCGGGCCTGATTCTTGCCCTGATGCCAGGCCTCGGCGCCGCCCAACAGCTTGTCTGCCGACACATGAACCTGATCGAACTCAACTGTAAACAGGCCCATTCCGTGATACCCCACCATCTCCACGGCCTGACGCCGGATGCCGCTGGCCTGCGCCGGGACGAGGAAGAGAGACTGGGCGCCGTTGGCATCGCTTTGGGCCAGGACCAGGAGATAATCGGCGCTGTCTGCCAGGCTGACAAAGGCCTTGCGCCCCTGCAGCACATAGCCATCGCCCTGGGCGATAACCGTGGTTGGCATGTCGCCCGCAGGCTCGTTCAGCGCCAGACTGAACGAGAGTTCGTCCGCGGCCACCGCCGGCAGAAGCCGCTGTTTTTGCTCGGCGCTGCCCAGCAGGGTGATGGCCTCACCGCCGTACAGGGCCGTGCTGGCGAAGGCGCCCGCCAGCACGGGCGCCAGCCGGGCAATTTCCTCCACGACGATGGCGGCCGCCACGAGATCGGGGCCTCCCCCACCATAGGCTTCGGGCACAGTGAGGCTGCAGAATCCCAGCCGGGCCAGTTTTTGCCGGGGGTCACCCGGAAATGCGCCTTGTTCGTCCAGCTCGTGAGCTAGCGGGCGAGGGCACTCCCGACGCATAAACTTACGGATGGTTGCCTGGATAAAGGATTGCTCGTCCGTGAGGTTGAAATTCATCGTTACCGCACTTGCTCTCTCAGGGTTCTCTTCAGGACTTTCCCCACGGGATTGCGGGGCAATCTATCGACTACAAGCAACTTTTCCGGTAATTTGAACACGGCGATGTCCTTCGCCTTGAGATAGTCCACGATTTCCGGCAGGGTGAGGCTTTGTCCCGGCTTGACGGCAACGACCGCACAGAGTTTCTCGCCCATGCGTTCATCGGGATACCCGACGACGGCCACCTCAGCCACTTTCGGGTGGCCCATGATCAAGCCTTCGATCTCCTCCGACGAAATCTTGACGCCACCGCGATTGATGATGTCTTTCACGCGGCCCACAAAGCGATAGCGGTCGAGCTTGTCGCCCTCACCGGCTATCTCGAACAGATCGCCGGTATAGAAATAGCCATCTTCATCGAATACCTTGGCGGTGAGATCGGGGCGTTTGTAGTAGCCCGGGAAGATGCCGGGCCCCTTGATCGCCAACTCGCCGGGAATGCCGGGCTCGGTGATCTCCTGCCCGGACGCCGGGTCCACCAGCTTGGTCAACATCTGGGCGGCAACGCGCGACGGCCAGACATATTCGGGTACGCCGAAGCGGGGGAAGTACTGGGCACGGATGGCGGGGTCGGGGAATTCGTTGTGGCCGCTTGTGAACGAGGCGCCTTCATTCGAGCCGAAGATGTTGATGACGATGAGATCGTATTTTTCCTGCCACTGCGTCACCATCCACGGCGAGAGGGGGGCAGAGCCGGAACCGATGTTTTTCATCGCACTCAAGTCCACTTTTTCCAGGATTTCCGGCCGCATCAGCAGCATGTTGAGCAAGGCGGGTGGGGCTACGGTGTAGTTGATCTTCTCCACGACGATTTGCTTGAGATAGGTGGGCAGATCAAAGGGCTGATGCAGCACGAGTTTGCCGCCGGTGAGCAGCCAGGGAACCAGCATGCCGCCGATGCCGGCCATGTTGATCAGGGGAAAGGGGTTCAGCAGATGGTGCCCGGCCTCGAATTCACAGCCGTCGATGGAGGCGTAGGATATCCAAATCCAGTGATTGTGGCTGCGGGGCACGCCTTTGGGGGCAGCTTCGGTGCCCGACGTCCAGCAAATGGTGAAGATATCATTGGCGGTGACATCAGCCCGCGGCGCGGCGCCGTCGAGGGGGGTGTTTAACATCTGGGTCAACGAGAGAACGCCATCGGGTGTTTCGGCTTCCAGGGCGGCAATCCACTGCAAGCTGGGGAACTCGGCCTGGTGCTCCTGCACCATAGCCACATAGTTGAAGCCATGAAAATCCATGGTCGAGATGAATGCGCGGGGTGTGGTAAGCGCCATCAATTGTCGTAATTCGTGGCTGCGATATTGCATGGGCAACGGGCTGACGATCACTCCCAGACGGGCGGCGGCGAGGTAAATCGCTACCAGTTCCACGATATTGGGTAATTGCACCATCAGAACATCATCTTGCCTGAGCCCGGCCTCTGCCATGGCCCCGGCCAGCCGCTCGGTTGCCTCCTTCAGCTCGGTGTAGGTCAGACGCTGAGGTGCGCCAGCGATCAAATCGCCGCGATTGGGCGGATCGACTACGGCAACGGCATCCGGCGTGGCCTGGACATCTTTCAGGAAAAGGTCGAGGATGGTGTCTGTGCCCCACCAGCCTTTTTCTGTGTACTCGCGAATTTGTGCAGCGGAACTGAGAATCATGGTCACCCCTCCTTTGGGTTGAGAACTACCGAATGGTGTGGAATGGTGGCTAAATAAGAGGAAATTTGGCGTCCGGTTCCAGCACCAGACGCCGAAAGAACGCTCCCTACACCCGGCGATCGTGGCCGCGCCAGAATGGTTCTCGCATTTTCTTTTTATCGACCTTGCCCAGGTTGGTCAAGGGGATCGACTCCCAGAATTCCACTGATTTCGGAGCCACGAGGCTGCCCTTGCGGTCTTTGACAAACTCGATCAGCTCGGCAGCGGTGGTTTGCTGTCCTTCGTGCAAGACGACGATTGCCTTCACGGCTTCTCCCCATTTTTCATCCGGCACCCCGATCACCGCCGCTTCCTTCACTGCCTGGTGCTCAAACAGCACATCTTCAATCTCGCGGGGGTAGATATTGAACCCTCCACTGACGATCATGTCTTTGGAACGATCGACGATATACAAAAAACCTTGTTCATCCTGCCGGGCCATGTCGCCCGTGTACAGCCAGCCATCCCGAATCGTCTCGGCTGTCTTTTCTGGGTTTTTGTAGTAGCCATCCATCATAAAAGTGGAGCGGGCGACGATCTCGCCCACCCCTCCAGGTGCTACCTCGTCTCCTTCCGTGTCTAGCAGTTTGATCTGCGTCGTCATGGTGGGGCGCCCACAAGAGCTGAAGACCTGGTGCTGGCGCTCGGGGTCGGCAATGACATGCTCGGTGGGGGGCAGTGCTGTCAGGATCATCGGTGACTCGGTCTGTCCATAAAACTGCGAGAAGATGGGCCCGAAATGATCGATGGCTTGCTTCAGCCGTTCCGGTGCGATGGGAGCGGCGCCGTAGAGAAGGGTGTGCAGACTGCTGGTGTCGTAGTTGGCCAGTTGGGGGTAGTCGAGCAGGAGATAGATCATGGTGGGCACAAACAAAGAGGCGGTGATCTTTTCTTTCTCGGTCTGTTCCAGGAAGGTTTTGACATCAAAGCCATCGAGAATCAGACAAAGCCCTTTGCGCAACAGCACCGGCAACAGCAGAACACCGCCGGCATGTGTCAAGGGCGTCATGTAGGCAAACACCTCCCCCCAGCCTAACCCCAACTCCAGCATCTCCAGCATCACAGCATTCACCCAGGCACGATGGGATAACATCACACCCTTGGGCCGGCCCGTGGTGCCACCGGTGTAGTACAAACCGCACAAGTCCTGGGGTTCGATTTCGACCGGCGGCGGTTCCGGCGCGTACGCGGCCATGAGCGTTTGCAAGTGCAGGTGCCCGAGGGGTACGTGAGTGGGATTGTCGCAGACGCAGATGAAGTGCTGCACCGTCTTGAGATGCGGCATCATGGCTTCAACCCGTGATGTCAGCTTTTCGTGGTAGATGAGGGTCACGCTCTGGGAATGATTCATCATGTAGATGTGATCATCTGCGCCCAATAAAACAGCGAGGGGTACACGCACGGCGCCGATCTTTGTCAAAGCGATTTCGGCAAAGACGTACTCCGGACAATTCGCCATCAAAAAGGCGACCTTGTCCCCTTTCCGCAGGCCTACGTGGTGCAATGCGTTCGCCAGACGGTCAGCGTTTTCCCCCATCTTCTGATACGTAAACGTACGGTCATGATATTTGAGCGCCACCTCTGAACGATAGAACCGGACACAGTTGTCGTACAACTCATCCACAGTTGTATGATTCATGGTTCACTGAACCTTTTTCGTTGTGTGTGCAAAAGAAAGAGACATCACCTGTCGGCAGTATCCTATAAAACTATTATAGTGTATTTAGTTTACTTTGTCAATACCGATTTTGGCTGGGGTGTGTCCCAGGAATTTGGGCGTAAGGTTGGAGGTGGTGCTCGGCGCATCACGGATGCGCCGAGCACTTCCTTTTTTCGTGTGTTGGCCGCATCATGATGCAGCCAACACACGCCACCAAAAACATGGGACGCACCCTTTGACTGATTTGCAATTTCAGACCTGGCACAAAACCCGCGGGCCGGAGCGGTTTCGCCGTATCCTCAGGCCCGCTTCTGCGTCTTATTGTATGGCTATCACCGTTAGGAACATCGCATGTTTTGGCTGTGATCATGTGTCTCCGTATTTGTACCTCAGGTTGGTTGATTTGACATATTATTGACAAGTTGTCATAAAGATGTTAGAATCTATGTCTAAGTGTAGATCTCAGGGAATTCGCCGGAATTCACAGATCAAGCTGTCTTGTTTTTCCCCCACTTCGCAAGCAGGAGGGCACCCGTGAAAATGTCGAAACGTACCGCTTTAGGTGCACTGTCTTTGGCCATGACCGCTATGCTTTTGATAGCGGTGATCTCTACGCTGGCTGGCGGCTACAGCACAGGTGAGCTGTTGGCCAACGGTGGCTTCGAAAAGGGCTTCGCTGCCACGGGCGGCTGCGGCATGGTGGGCGAAGGCTGGGGCTGTTTCGATACGGGGGGGATGGGTGGCTATGGTTTTTATGATGAAGGCTGGGGCCCCGCCGTGGCTGCGGGGGCGCATTCGCAATTAATCGAGATCAACACCAAAAAGGATTTTGGCGACCAAGATCGTACCGCCGGCATTTATCAGACGGTGAATGTGGTCAAAGGTGAGACCTACGAGTTGTCGTTGAGCGCCCTCATGCGGGCGAATGACCTGGATTTGGGCGGTGATCCCTGGCGCTACGTGATGTTGGTGGGGGTCACACACGATGGCAGCACCCGGTGGGCCGACGCCAGCGTGCAGGAGATCGATGTAGGGCCGATTCAGGATCGTCTGAATCCCACCGGTTTTAAGGATGTGAAGCTACAGATCAAGGCCGAAGGCGAGCAGATGACGATTTTCATCGCCGGCCGTATGAAATGGGGAGATTGGAATCGCGAGGTCAACTTTAACATCGATAAAGTATCGTTGCAGGGTGCTATGCCGACCGCCGGTGCTGAGGCCCCCGCATCCACGCCCACCCCGGCAGCCTCCGGGCAAGCCATGACCACGATCAAGACCACCAAACTGGTGTGCGATGGCGACAATCTGCTCTCGAACGGCAATTTCGAATCCGGCTTCAAGCTTCTTGCCGGCACCGGTCGCTACTGGAAACCCTTCAACAACGGCGGTTCGGCGGCCTATGGTTACTATGATGATCATTGGGCGCCCGTAGTCGCCAACGGCAAGCATTCGCAACTGCTCGAGATCAATACGTATGGCGCCAGCACCACCGAACCTGATCGCATGATCGGCATTTACCAAAACGTGAAGGGGCTAAAGAAAGGCGCCACGTACCAAATCAGCCTGCAGGCCATGATCCGGGAGGCGGTGGATCACAGTGACGAAGATCGCTATCGCTACGAGCTATCTTGGGGCTATAACAACGGAGTGGATGCCATCACCGGCACCGGCGAGCTCGATGGCTGGTACAATATCCCCGTATCCAATATTGCTCTACGCACGCATCCCGGCGCCTTTAGCAGTTACAATATGACCTTCGATGCCAGCAGCAAGAAGATGGTACTGTATCTGTTTGGCCGCAAGAAATGGGCCACGCTGGAACGCGAGGTCAACTTCAATCTGGACTGGATTCAACTGCGCAAGTGCCGCACTATTACCGTAACAGAGCAGGTGCCGGTACAAGAAGCGCCACCCGCAAGCGACCAACAGGCTGTCTGTACCTACGTGGTGATGGCGGGCGATACCCTCACCAGCATTGCCGGCCAATACAACACCACCGTCGCCACCCTGGTGGAGATGAACAATATCAAGAATCCCAGCCTGATCTATGTCTGGCAGCCCCTGCAGGTGCCGTGTAATGGCACCCCTGCCGCAGACCCCCCGGCCGATGGGGCCAGCTCCGCATCTGATTCCGGCGGCAGCAATGGCAAAGCCACGGCGCAGGCCAATCAGCCCAAGCAGAAAGTCACCCAGGTGCAGAGGGATAAAGTGCACACTGTCAAGCGTGGTGAAAGCCTGGGCCAGATTGCCCAACGCTATGACACAACCGTCAAGGTTCTGCAGGCACAGAATCACATCAAGAATGCGAATAAGATTCGACCCGGGCAGAGGATCACCGTTCCTGCCAAGTAGCCATACCCGCATCCCCGAACGTGATCAAGATCCTTGCCTGCCTGCGGGCGGGGATCTTGTTTTATGGCCTCCCCCGCAGCCTGCTAAAATTTGCCCCTTTGCGCAAGTGCCTGTAACATGGACTCATATCCTGATGCCGACTCCCCGGTCGCCGGCATCAGGCTTGTTTGCACCTTAGCCTGGCATAGCCGGATCCAAGAGGACATGCTTTGCGAGAGATTTTTTCCGCGCAACAAATGATTCTTGCTTTGTGGGCAAGAACGCAACTGTGAAAGTAGTGACACCGTACTAAAAAAGGAAGTTCAGATGACCCCAACGCCTGCTCGTGTTCGTTTCGCCCCCAGCCCCACCGGTTATTTTCACATTGGTGGCGCCCGCACGGCCTTGTTCAACTGGCTGTATGCGCGCCATACCGGGGGGAAGTTCATCCTCCGCATCGAAGACACCGACCGCAAACGCTTTCACTCCGACGCCTTGCAAGACCACCTACAGGGCTTGCGCTGGTTGGGCTTGCAGTGGGATGAGGGTCCCGAAGTCGGGGGGGACTATGGCCCCTATTTTCAGTCACAGCGTTTGCATTTTTATCAGGAGTGGGCGGATTGGCTGATTGAGCAGGGCGCAGCGTATCGTTGCTATTGCACCACCGACGAATTGAACGAAATGCGTGATCGGCAGCGGGCCACCAAACAAAAGGTGGGCTACGACAGGCGTTGTCGCTGGCTGAGCCCTGCCGAACGCGCCGCCCGCGAGGCCGCCGGCAAGTCGTGGGTCGTTCGCCTGGCCGTGCCGCTGGAAGGGGAAGTCACCTTTCATGATGCCATTCGTGGCGACATCACCTACGCCAATGCCCAGTTGCAAGATGCTGTCTTGATCAAAAGCGACCGTTGGCCCACCTACCATCTGGCCAACGTCATCGATGACAAAATGATGAAGATCACCCACATCATGCGGGGCGACGAATGGCTGTCATCGGTACCCCTGCACTGGCATCTATACCAGGCCTTTGGCTGGCGCCCGCCCGTGTGGGCACATCTCCCCGTCATCCTCAATCCCTCGGGCAAAGGCAAGGTTAGCAAGCGCGCCATTCAAACCCCGAGCGGCGCCACCATCCCCGTTTTCGTCCATGAATACCAAAAAATGGGCTATTTGTCCCCTGCTGTCGTCAATTTTCTCACCGGCATAGGCTGGGCACTGGATGGCGAAACCGAGATTTATGACCGCGAAACCGCCATTGCCGCCTTCGATATTCACAACATCCAGGCCTCGCCAGGCGCATTCCCTACTGACAAACTGGAATGGATGAACGGCATGTACATCCGGCAGATGAGCACAGAGGCATTGCTGTCGGCGCTTGTGCCCTTCCTCAGCGAACAACTGGGCGTCGAGGCCGAAACTTTGGGCCACGACCCCCGCCTGCGATTGCTGGCGCCGGCCATTCGGGAACGCATCAAAACCCTGCGCGATGCCGCGCCTTTGATCGACTTCATCTGGGCCGAAGATGTTCCGATACCCACTGCCAAAGATCTGGTCCCCCGCAAAACCACCCCTGAACAAACACGGGTCATCTTGGCCGCCATCATCGAGCGACTGCAGCATCTGTGCGAATGGAGCGAGCCCACGATTGAGACGGCGTTGCGGGCCTTGGTAGGTGAATTGGGCGTCAAGGCCGGTCAGCTTTTCAATCCCATCCGCGTGGCTGTCACCGGCAAAGACGTAACCCCACCCTTGTTCGTGACCCTGGCCGCCGTGGGGCAGGATGTCACAGTGCAACGCTTGCAGCGGGCACTGGCGGTGCTGACAGGCTGATGAGGCCACAGGGTGCCCCCTTTGCTGTCAGAATGTGTTTCGCCGAAACGACGGGTCGCTGTCAACACGTTCGGTCGGCGCAGGCCGACCTCTGGCCGCAGGCCTAAAGAGCCCGACTTCCAGTCGGCGGGACGGCGCCGACCGCCCGGCGGTGAACCGCAGGGCACCAAAACGGCGCCGGGTGAACCCGGCTTCAGATGCCGCCACGGTCGTCAAGCCCCCTTTGAGGGGGCGCCGTTGTGTAGCCGGGCGGCTTTCAAGCCCCCGGCGGCCGTGGCCTCGCGGAAGTGCCCGTCGCCGCGCACCCTCGCCGTCGCCCCGGCGCCCCGGTCTGCGGGCGAACAATTTTGATTCAACCACATCTCAGGGGGGTCTCACATCGTTTTGAAAGCACCCATTTCAATCAGTGGATGGAACTCTGCCTGGGGACAGGATTGCGCAGAGCAGAAAACACAGGTCAGGTCACAAATTTGACGGGAGGACAGGTCACAGCACCTATTGGCCACCAGCAAAATCTCCTGGGGGTTGCCTGACACTTGGCGACAGATGCGGGCGATGGCCTGGAGCTGCTCGGGGGAGGGCTTAACCGCTGGTCGCGTGCGCCGCATTTGCCACAAAAAAAGCGCCACAGCACCGAAAGAGCGAAGCATATCAGCTTTCTCTGGCAGATGGTCGGGATGGGCCAACCCCCGGAGAATATACAGTTGTTCTCCGGGCACATCCAGCCGCGCCCGCGAGGTGGCCAGAATCTTGATGTGTGGTGAGACAGCGATGATATCGCCAATCAACTCCTCCACTCCTCTCCCCCAATTCTGGCGCCAGGCAGACATCCCCTCACAACCGTCCAGAATCAGCAGCGCCCGCCTGTGCCACAAGGCGCTCAGCAGTTGCTGACGGGATTCTTGTGCGGCCGAAAGACGCAGTCCCACCGCGGCGGCGATAGCGGAAATACAGACATCACATGTTTGCACGTTTTCTAGCGGCACCAGATAGATCTCATGTTGGCCTGTCTGAACAGCAAGGTCGACGCCAATTTCCTGCGCCAAACGCGTTTTGCCCACACCAGCAGCTCCGACCAAAGTGAGTAGACGGCAATCGGGGTCTTGCCACAACGCCATGATCTCCGCCAATTCGCGCTGCCTGCCCAGTAAGGGGGTGGGCTGAGAAAAAAGGCGTCTGCGCAGCGAAAAAATGGGGGAATCGTTGACGCTGTCATCGCGGATACGTTCATATAGTTCGCTGGTTTCTTTTTGTACTGCCAACCCCAATTCTGCTTGCAGCCTTGTGCGATAGGTCTGATAATGGCGTAAGGCGACCAACGGCTGAGCGCTGAGCACCAGCACGGTCATCAGCAAGCGCAGCCCCTCCTCGTGATAGGGGTCCAGGGCCAACAATTGATTGGCATAGTCGCTGGCTTGCGGATACTCCCCCAGACCCAAATGATACTTCGCCAGCACGTACAGCATCCGCAGTGCATCTAACCGCAGCCGCTCCCGTTGCAGCGTTACCCATTCCTCGAAGACTGGTGCCCGATGGACGTGAAACCCTGCTAAAAAATCGCCGCGGTACTGGGCTACAGCCGCCGTCAGCGCTGCCACCGCATCCGGTGTGGGTGATACAAACAGGTCTCCTGGCAAGTGCGCCGAGGGCCGCCCGAATACCTCGACATCGAGCCAGTACGGCGATATGCGATCGAAGGCGACTGTCTCCCGCATGATCACCAGATGAGACCCCATCCCCACCCGCAATTCGGCCAGGACTTTGCGCAAACCCGCTCGGGCGTTGACCTCCGTGTATTCACTCCACAACAGATTCGCCAGCACCGAACGTAGTTGCTCGCTCTTCGTCATGCTCAGATAGCACAACAAGGCCAGTGACTTGCGTAAGGCAAATTTGGGCACAGAAACACCGTCACATTTAATCTGTGGCATCCCCAAAAAACTCAACTGCAGTTGGTCAGCCATCGTTACGCCTCGACTTGAGCACACGATAGAATGAAACATTACTCTGCTTTACCATTATACATCATCTTATACGATTTTTGTACGATCAGTTTGCTAAGCTAAAAGATGGATCATTTTTTTGTGGCATTCCCTCATCATGAAACAAGTCCCGCCTCAAGACCCCCTCCCGCAACGCCGGTCGTTCTGGTTGCGGTGTTGGCAAATCCGCGGCGACAAGGCTGCCTATTCTCCTGGCTGGCGGTTTAGCCTGGAGGATCCCCAGTCTGGGGAAAAACACGGGTTTACGGACATGCAAAGCATGATGGCCTTCTTGACGAATGAATTGAGTATCAAAGAGCACGGACACAACGATCCCTGACGGATGCGAGCATACACTGGACCATCCCGGCGTTCATAACTGCACCCTGGTGTTTTTCGATTTTGCCACGAATTGCACGGAAAAAGAAGGAAAAAGTCTCGTCTAAAATGTTTGCCACTTGTCGGTTCGAGGTACAGCTTCACGAGCTTTCATATTGATCTATGAGGCACCATCACTTCACGACATCATCAGGAATCGTCCTGGGTGCGCTGTTCATCATCGCAATCCTGGTTTTTTTTGTGCCATCACCCGCCAGCGGACATGGACCCGGGCATATCGTCTCAGGTCTCATGGCCCCAGACGTCGGCCCGGCCCTGGTGCGGGCGCGCGATGGCGTTGTGACTATCCCGGGGAATGCCACCTCGCTGCCGGTCGAAGTCAGCGGGGTACAACAGCTCGGCGCCGCCACGATCACCCTGGATTATGATCCCGATGTGCTCCATCCCACCTCATGCCAGCGCAATCCCGTTTTCGAAGTGGGCCTGTGCAACCTGGACCTGGATCGGGATGGGAATGGCGTGCCTGATGCCGTGCGCTTCAATGTCGTGTCGCTCGATGGTGTCGATGTCCCCGCATCCAGCCCCCTGGTGTTGGTAGAGATTAGTTGGCAGGGGGGGAGTATGCCCGGGTCGGGAAACGAAAGCATGATCGAGGTGCAGGTAGAAACCTTCACCAATGTCGATGCCCTGCCCCTGGACGTCACAGCCCAAAATGGCGTCATCACCCTGGTCCCCGTACTCACACCGACCCCCACACCCACGCCGCCAGCTTCAGCAGGCCAGACCATCCACCTGCCGTTGATGACCTTCGCCACAGGCGGTCCACCGCCGGCATTTCAGTGTGGTGGCTGGTGCAGGGCGGGCAGCGCCCCCGACCTGCGGCGACAGAGCGTCACCAGCGACAAAACCGTTAGTGACTGGCGCATACGCATCAACGGTCAAATCCAGGAAAACCTGGTGAAAGAAACAGCCTTCTCCGCCCTGGCCGAAGCACCCACAGGCGCCACCGTCTACATCGAAGCCATGTGGCAGGGGCGGTGGTTGCTGGCCTGTAAATCCATTGTCATTTGTACGCAAGCCGAAGTTACCTCAAATAGCGAACATTCCTTCTCGTTTGCATCTCTTCTGATGAAGGAGAACTAACCTTATGTCCAAGCAGACAATCACTCGCTTTGGGCTGATACTTGTCATCGCCGCCATGATCGTGGTGGGGTTTAGAGCCTCGGTGGGACACAGCGCCATTGCAGAAGCCCGGCCCGCCAGTCAGGCGGCAGGCGCCCCCGCTCCCCAAATGACGAGGCGCCGCGCCCAGGCGATGGCCACCACCCAGGTGGATGGGGCCATCCTCACCCAAACGTTTGACCTGCACCCGGGCTGGAACAGCATCTACCTCGAGGTGGACCCGATCAACGATTCACCGTTGGTCAACGTGGGCACGGTCGATCAGCCGATCATGGCGCCCGAACTATCGACCATCGAGGCCGTCTTTGCCGGCCTCTCCTGCGGCGATTGCCTGGAAAGCGTATGGACCTGGAACATCCCCCTCACCACCATGGACTACATCGTCGATCCGGCAGAGGGCTTGTGGGATGCACCCGGCTGGAATCGCTATTACCCGGCCGGCAGCCTGGGGCCGGACGGCGAATCACGCGCCTTTCTCAGCGACCTGTTCAGCCTGCACGCCAACAGCGGCTATCTGGTCAAGCTCAAGGACGGGGCCGGACCGGCGACGCTGGATGTACGCGGCCAGCCCGTGGTCGCCCACCATCAGTGGCTGCCCGATTCCTACAACCTCGCCGGGTTCCCCATCGACCCCGACGCCTCCCCGTCCCCTACCGTGGCGACGTTTTTCCAAAACCTCGTCGGCGGCCCTTCCCCGGTGACCGAAGTACGGGCGCTGCAAGCTGATGGTAAATGGAGCGACGCCATGGCCTCCGATGCCGAGCTCGCCTACGGCGAGGCCTATCTGGTGTACTACCGCAGCGACGATGTGCTCAACTACACGGCACCGTTCGATATCATCAGCACGATCGGCGAGGGCCTCGACTTCACGCCCGGCTTCGACGGCAGCAAGCAAACGCTGCGCATCGAGAATCTAGCAAACAGCAACATCACGGTGCAGTTGCAAGTGTTGAGCCAGAGCGCACCCGCCGTGGCTCTGCAATACGACAGTGATCCCGAATCCGATACGGATCCCTTGCAGACACTGTGGCCCAACCCGGCCTCCCGTTCCCTGGCGGCAGGGCAAGCCGCCGCTATCCATTTCGTCGTGCCCGCTGTCGATCAGGCGGCTGATGGCGCCGCCCTGTTGGAAATTCGCTCTCCCGATCTGGGCACGCGCTGGCTGGTGCCGGTCACGGCGCTGCGAGGCGACTTCGCCGGTCTCTGGATCGGCGAGGTGGTCGTCAATGATGTCAGCGAAGGCCGGCTGGGCGGCACCAACGTGGAGAATGGCGAACTCACCATCGCCCTGCGCCCCCGTGATCTTTCCGGCCAGCAAGGCTCCGCCCAGTTGCACGAGATACCGGCCGGCAACACGGCCTCGGTGGCCCTGACGGCCACCCTCTCTCTGCCGGTGCCGGAAGAAATCCTGCCCCTACAGGCCATCAGCGCCACGACCCCCTACGTGGCCGGTTATGTCTTCGCAGATAGCAACCAGAACGGCCAGCGGGATGCAGACGAGAGCGGACTGGCGGGGGTGACGGTGACGCTCGGCGGCATGAGCAGGCAAACGGCCGAGGATGGCCTCTTCGTATTCGCAGGCCTGTCTGCGGGACAGCTTGCCATTACCGCCGCGGCACCGGCGGGCTATACCAGCGATTTCGCGGTGATGCTGCCGCAAACGACCACCATCACCAGCAATGCCCTGCCCACCTTTGTGACCGTGAACGCCGCCGGTATTAGCGCCCTGGAGCCTGCCGCTTACCGTCAGCAAGTGCTGTTTCCCCCCTTCACCCTGCCCCAATACGATGCCGACGACAATCGCGTCGAGCCTCTGCTGAACTTCGGCGTGGTGCCTATTTACGATGTCTCTTTGTGGACCGGGCAGTGCAGCGATCTCCGGGAAAAACGCAAAGACCTGGCGCCCATGGTGAATGGCGTGCTGCTTACCACCATCAACAGCGCCGCTCTCAACCCCGGCTACGTCGTCGACGATCTGCTGCTTGGTTCTCCGTCGTATGTACTATACATCGAAAAACATGGCGCCAATGGCGCTGTGGGCCAGGGTATTGCCTGCGGCGAGATTGTAGTGGGAGCGCCCACGCGCTTCGCCAACGGCGACGGCAGCGAGTTCCGCTTCCGGGTGCTGTTGCGCGTGAATGAGAACGGCGGCGTAGAGCTGCTGCCAGACTATCTCAGCGCTGAAGGCAAGCGCGTCAGTTCCGTGAATTTTAGCATGATAGAACCGGTCGTGGCGACCGGCGCCGATTTCGGCGACACCTCCGGCCTGCTCGATTTTTCGATCCTGATTGGCCCCGACGATCCGCTCAATCCCTATAAACACAAATACAACCCGGATCACGATAACCTGGATGTCAAATTCAATCCCATCGACTTCAACACCGTGGCGCCCTATCTGTGGGAATCCTACGAAGTACGGCGACGGATGCAACTGGAATTGACCGAGTTGCCGCCGGTAGCTGGCGCCACTGCCACCATTGCCGCCAATCTGGATTGGGGCGGTGGCGTGTGGGGGGGGCTGTACAAAGAAGTGATCAGCGGCATTCATAAGAATGACATTACCGTAAAGGGCTATTTCGTCATCCACCATTTGCTCGCCTGGGAGGATCTGACGCCCCAGGGCTATGATCAAACTGGGGGAGGAGGTGGATGATGAGACATTTGCACACCCCTGATCGATATCACGCTGTGAGGGCAAGGAATAATAAGATGAAGACACGACATATCCTGCGGTTGATGGTTTTCATAGGATTGGCGCTGATGATCGCCCTGCTGGGAGCAGGCAATCGGGTGGGGGCCATGAGCCAGACGCCCGCTGTGGCGCCAGCAAGCATGGCGAGCTTCACCGCGCCCGGCAACGCTTTGCTGATGCCGGAGCTTGCCCACCGCAATTCTCTGCCCAGCGCCACCGCCTGGTTTGTGGCCACCACCGGCAACGATGGCAATAGCTGCCAGAGCGCCGCCGCGCCTTGTCGCACTATCGCCGCGGCTATGGGCAAGGCCAGCAACGGCGACACGATTTACATTGCCGCCGGCACCTATGCCGAACATCTCACCATCGCCAAAAACCTGACATTACGCGGCAGTGAGAGTGGCGACACGATTCTCGATGGCAGCAACAACGACCGCGTGGTGAATATCCCGGCCGGACACACGGTGGTGCTGGAGTATTTGATCATTCAAAACGGGCGGGTGGTGGGAGCCAACGGCAGTGCTGGCCGAGGCGGGGGCATTTACAACGCAGGCAACCTGACGCTACTCAACTCGACGGTAAGCAGCAGCACAGCCGTCGGCGGTCAGGGCAGCACTGGCGGCACGGGTGGCACCGGTGGCAAGGGGAACGATGGCGGCAATGGTAGTAATGGCAGTTGTGGCTTCAGCTCATGCTCGGACGGTCACGATGGCAGTAATGGCAGTAATGGCAGCACTGGTAACGTTGGCAGTAGTGGGGGAGCAGGTGGCCAAGGGCTGGGCGGCGGCATTTACAACGCCGGCACGTTAACCGTGCGCAGCAGCAGTATAACAAATAACAGCACCATGGGTGGCGTTGGTGGCCGGGGCGGCAATGGCGGCCGGGGTGGCAATGGCGGCCGGGGTGGCAATGGCGGTAATGGCGCCTACCTGTGGTTTTTCGGGGCCGCCTGCGGAGATGGCGGCGATGGTGGCGCAGCAGGTGCAGGCGGCCAAGGTGGACCGGGGGGATATGGGGGCTACGGCGGGATAGGCCGGGGCGGGGGACTCTATAACGTCGGCGCTGTGACGTTAAGCAACAGTACCGTCAGCTACAACAGGGTTAGCAGTGGCGCAGGCGGTGCCACAGGTTCTAAGGGCCCCAGAGGTGGCTACGGTTCGTGGGGTTCCTCAGGTACAACATATGTAGACGGTTGTACAGCCCACGGCGGCAGCGGCGGTCAATTCGGCAGTCGTGGCCCCGGCGGTAGTGGCGGCAGCAGCATAGGGAGCGGTTATACCGAGGGTGGCGGCATCAACAACAGAAATGGCACGATGACTGTCAGCGATAGTACCATCTACAGCAACAACTCAGAGCACTTCGGCGGCGGCATCGATAATCGGGGAACACTTACGCTGAGTAACAGCACTGTAAGTGGCAACTCTGCTAACAACGGCGGTGGCATCGAGAACGGGGGGGCGCTTACGCTGCGCAGCAGCACTGTGATCGACAATCGAGCCACTGTAGAGGTTGGTGGATTACTCAATGGGGAAGCGGCGGATGGGCTAACGGTCAGCAATACCATTATTGCCAACAATCTGGCTACACGGTATCCCAACTGTGCAAACTGGGGGCCAACTATTAATTCCGAGGGCCACAACCTGGAAAACCGCAATGACTGTGGCTTCAACCAGGCCAGCGATCTAGTGAATACGGATCCCAAGCTGGGCAGCCTCAAAGACAACGGTGGACCTACTCAAACCCATGCCCTGCTGCCCGGCAGCCCGGCTATCGATGCTGGCAGTTGCCCCGGCCTCGCCAGCGACCAACGCGGGGTCGAGCGCCCGCAGGATGGTGACAATGACGGCACGGCCAAGTGCGACATCGGCGCCTACGAAGCGGGATTCGTTCCCGTGCTCACCGTCAATACCGAGCTCGATGAGTTTAATACCAACGATGCCACCTGCTCCCTGCGTGAGGCGGTGCAATCCGTCAACACGAACTCCCCCTTTGGCGGCTGTAATCTGGGCAACAGCGGCTATTACACCATCACCGTGCCCGCCGGCGCCTACAACCTTGATATCGCTAATGTCGCTGGGAATATGGCGCTGAACAAGCCGGCCTCCCAATCCAGCACGTATGCCGGGGGTAGCGCCAGCCGGGCCGTGGATGGCGACAGCAACGGCAATTGGATCCATGGTTCGGTGACGCACACAAATTCTGAGCACTATGCCTGGTGGCAGGTGGACTTGGGCGAGGGGCGAGGGATCAACGAGATCAAGCTATGGAACCGCAGCGATTGTTGTAGCACGCGCCTGAGCAATTTCTACGTCTTTGTCTCGGCCACTGCCTTTACCTCCGATGACCCCGATGCAACCAAAAATCAACCCGGGGTGTGGAGCGCTTACCACAGTGGAGCGGCCGGAACTACTTTCTCTTTGACGACAGCTAACTTCACACCCTCAGCAGGCACCCCGGGCGCGCTTTGGGGACGCTACGTGCGCGTGCAACTCACGGGCACAGAGCCTCTGTCGCTGGCCGAAGTGCAGGTCTATCCACCGGACTATTCCAACACCGCAGGCGACCTCGATATTGTCAGTAACCTCTCCCTTATCGGCGCCGGCGCCAATACGACGGTGATCGATGCCCGAGGAATCGATCGCGTGATCCGCGTCAAAGGGGCTTACACCGTCCTCATACGAGGCGTGACCCTCACCGGTGGCGCCAGCGCCGCGGGTACCGCTGGTGGTGGCATCATCAACTATCTGGGAAATCTAACGCTTGATGGCGTCACCGTAAGCCAAAACATCTCTCTGCGTGAGGGTGGTGGCATCTACAATACTCATGCCAGTCTCAGAATGATAAATAGCACCCTCTCTAAGAACAGCGCTTCCAGGTATGGCGGCGGGCTTTACGGCAAAAACGGCCCGATCACCATCATCAATAGCACAATTTCAGGCAACGAGGCGAACAGAGGCGGGGGTATTGTCATAGATAACGCATCAGCAGACCTGCACTTTTCCACGCTTGCCCAAAATAGTGCTTCAGTGGCGGGGGCCAATATCTGGAATCGCGGTGGTACTATCAATTTGTTCGCAACCATCGTTGCTAACCCCCAGGGAACGGTGACCGCCAACTGCAGCGGCGACTCGCTCACATCTGTGGGGGGCTACAATCGTATCAGCGACAGTTCCTGCCAGTTGCAAAATGCCACTGCCGACGACCAGGAAAACGCCACGATTGCCCTGGAGCCCCTGGCCGACAATGATGGCCCCACGCTGACGCACAAACCCGCGGGCAAAGCGAACACCTCGCTGGTGGATATCATACCCCGGGGAGTCTGTGAAAGCGACTTGCAGAATTTGGGTGTACACAAGCAGGACCAGCGGGGCAAAACCCGCCCGGCCTGGGGCATCCGTCAGGAAGGTGTGATCATCGACAAGAGCGAGTGGAAGTGCGACGCCGGGGCGGTCGAGTTAGGCGCAGCCACTTTATTGGTCTGTGGCCCGCCCTTGCTGCCCATCGCCCAACATCTGGATCGCTGCACTTATGACGCCATCAGCACCGCCCTGCAGGACGCCCAAACCGGCGACACCATCGTCGTCTCCGGCGTTGTCACCGAAACCGTGACCGTGTCCAAGAGCGTCACCATTCGCGGGCCGTTGCTCGTGGAAGCGACACCAGGCACGCACATGGGTGTGGTGCAGGCGACGCTGGCCGAAGCGAACGGCGATCAGGCGCCGGGCAGCGTATTTTCTATCACCGTGGGGGCAATCGTCACCATCAAGAACTTGAACATCCGCCACGGCGACGCCGATCAGGGCGGCGGCATCAACAATGCCGGCGATCTGACGTTGCAGGGCGTGACCATCTATCACAGCGAGGCGAATGATGGCGGCGCCGTTTACAACAGCGGTTCGCTCAACGTCATCAACAGCACGATCTACAGCAATACGGCCCAAAGTGGTGGCGGCATTTTCAATGCCCCCGGCGGCACGGCGACGGTGACCGAGGCGACGTTGGCCGATAACGAAGGCGGCTCACTGCACGACTTAAACGTCGGTGGCGGATCGGTGCGTGTAGGCGCAAGCATCCTCAGCAGCCAGGAGGCAGCCAGCCAGTGTACGGGCGATGCCGTGACCTCGCTGGACTACAATCTGACCAATGGCGGCAATTGCTTCGTAACCCTGGCCGGGCACGATAGCACTGGTGATCCCCAGCTTGGGCCCTTGCGAGATAACGGCGGCCCCACACTCACGCTTGATCTGGCGGCAACCAGCCCCGCCGTCGAGAGCGGCCCCCCGGAGGCTGACTGTGCGGTGGAAACGGACCAGCGGGGCAAGCTGCGCCCCTTCGACATGCCCGGTGGCGGTGGCGCCCGCTGTGACATCGGCGCCATCGAATACGGCCCCCAAACCCTAACCGTGTGCGAGAACTGTGACGAAGACCCGGACAACGGGCGATTCAATGATCTGCAAAAAGCGCTGAACACCGCCATGGCCGGTGACATCGTGGCCATCGAGGCCGGGGCCTACACCGGCAACTTCATCGTCTACAAAGACGCCACCCTGCAACACGCCGGCATCGATGTCACCACCCTCAGCCCCGATCAGCCCGTGGACGTGCGCGCCATCTTGCAGGCTTCGGAGCGTACCATTCCGGAACAGCATCGTTTGCTGGATCCCGCCCGGGCAAGCGGACTCTCGGGCACCGTGCTCACCGTGCAGGCCTACTATCCCATCACAGCCACCGGCACCATTGCCGTCACTGGTGATGTCTCAGTCACCATAGAGAATCTAACCATTCAACACGGCCTCAGTCGCCAGGGCGGCGGCATTAGCAATCGCGGGCGCCTGACGGTCGTGCGTTCGACGCTGTCCGAAAACGCCGCCGTCAATCAGTTGGATGAGGGGGGCGCTGTTGTGAGTGGGCAGGAAGCGCGGGGTGGGGCCATCTACAATGCCGGCCAACTGACGTTGCAACGCAGCACCCTATCCGGCAATCAGGCCGAATTCTACGGTGGCGGCATCTATAATGCTGCTCTGCCCACCAGCCCCATAGCCGCCACGGCCCTCTTGCAGGCAAGTACGATTGCCGAGAATCAGGCGGCGCGCCTAGCCGATCAATATGTGGTGGCGATTGACACGGGACCCGTGTTCGTTCCCACTGCCCTCACCGTGACCTCCGGCGACATCGTGCAATTCCAGAATCGTACCGGTGATGCCTATCGTCTGCTGGTGGAACCGGCCAGCGCCTGTAATACCGACGCTGTGAAAGTGGATCCTCTGGGGATGGGATTGTCGGCGCCATTGATCTGCAGCACAGGCCTGGTGACGCTGCGCTCCGATCAGATTAATGACCTGACGATCGTGCTGACGGTCAATCCTCTGCCATTCACGCCGCAAGCGCACGCCGTGTATGCCGGCGAAAACAGCGCCACCACTATCGCCCATTCCATTATTGTCAAAAGCGTCGGTTCCGCCGGGGATGACTGCGTGTTGGCTTCCGCCACAGCCCATATCAGCTCGGGGCAATACAATCTGGTGGATGACGCCTCCTGCGGCCTGACTGACGACACCGACCTGCGGCCGGCGATTATGCCTGAGCTGGACGCCAGGTTGGGCCCCCTGCAAGATAACAATGCCATCGATTTCGCTCAGAATACAGTCAGCGGCTTCACCTACTCCCATGCCCTGAAGCCGGGCAGCTCGGCCATGGATCGCATCCCGCCCGAAACCTGTGAAGCAGCCACCACCCACACCATTTTCCTCGTCGGCGGGGCAAACCCTGAGGTCACCATCGCTGCCGGAGACATCGTGATTTTTGCATATCAGGCGCATGTCACGGTGGCTTTTGATGACGGCGAGGCGAACGTCGAGATGATCGATGTCCCCGCAGGGGGAAGGTCGCTCCCGCGGCAATTCAGCGAAGACGGTAGCTATGCTTATCGCGTCTATGACAATGCCGGTCGCGCCCAGATCGCCTACGGTCGTATCACTGTGCAGGCGCGACCCCGCACTGTGGATCAGCGCGGGGTACTCCTGCCGCAACGGGGCACCGGCGGCGAATATGCCTGTGACATGGGTTCCTACGAGTTCCAACCCTGGATCGTGGGTCAGCCCGTCTTGCACCCCCCCTCGGCCATTATCACG
The DNA here is from genome assembly GCA_013152585.1 of Chloroflexota bacterium. Classification (GTDB taxonomy): domain Bacteria; phylum Chloroflexota; class Anaerolineae; order J102; family J102; genus JAADGC01. The sequence continues at coordinate 13,775 of JAADGC010000153.1, read as the reverse complement.
CAACCGGCGCGCTGGAATGTGGGCGGGGCCGAGAGCGGACCGGATGTACAATCCTACCACGCCTGGAGTGCAGCCGCATCTCAGGATTATGCCCTGCGACCCTCGCCCAATGATGGTGATGACACGCTGGAGCCGGAAGAACTGGTGACCGTGTCTTGGGATACCGACCCCGATCCGGCGACGCTGGTCGAAATTGGCCAGGTGGGCGTGATCGAATGGCCGGATGCTCCCCAGATTCATGTGTCGGGCGCAGGGGTTGCATTGATGCACCAAGAGATCAGCGATGGTTTCCAGATTGCCGGAGCCCGCGCCTTCGAAGGTCTCAACCCCGCCGATGCGGAGGCCGGGCAGTTGTTGGTCAACGGCGTCTTCCGTCGCGCGACGCTGCCCGACGCCGGTGATTCCTACTCGGTATTACAATGGATCAAGGGCAACCAGACCAATGCTACCCTGAAGGTGGAAGTGGTGAAGACGGTAGATTGGAACACCCCGGGCGTGCGGGATATGCGAGCAGAGCGCACGCAGTGTGAGATCGGTCGTGAGCTACGTTACCGGCCCTTCGGCGACGCCGCCGGTGAGCTTCCCGGCCACGAAGATCCCGAAGGCAAGGCCGGCCAGATCCTGACAGGCGAGGCTTTCGACGGCGTGCATGAGACGGCCGAATTGGCTCTTGCCCAGAACACGGTGGACAACCTTATTCCTCCCGCCTACAACCAGGAAACCCGCGAGGGGCCGATCATCCCCGTCCTCAACACGGCGCCGACGCCCTTCCTCAACACGGATGCGGTCACCGGCGATCATGATCTACGCATCGCCTGGTACCGGCCCGATGGCCGTAACGTGGCCTGGCCGGTGAAAACCGTGGGCTATCGCTGCGATTGGCCTGCTGATCCACCCGAGATCGTGATCGCCAGCGAGCTTGGCTCGGAGATCGCCAACCAGGCGGTGTTGGAGACCGACGCCTTCAGAGATCTCACCATTTACCACCAGCCGGACACAAGCCTGCCGGGCTATAGCCCCAACTGGGAGCACGCCCTGCTGGCGGCCTCCAACCTGGGCAACCCGGCCCCGGCGCTGTACGCCCTGCGCATCGACCTTCAGGATCGGGACCCTAGCGAGCCCGGGGGACAATCCTACGCCCTGCTCAAATACCACGATCCCCTCGAGGACGGCCTGACTAAAATCGGTATTTACAAGGTCATGCTCACCCGGCCCGCCAACCCCATTCCCAACTTTACATCAGACTCCGGCATCGTCACCCTGAACGCCGCTGCCATCACGGCTCAGGCCGCGGCGTCGCCTCCCAATGTCATCCTGCGGGTGGACGACGGTAACCTCACGCCAGGCGGCGAAGTGACCCTGCCGCTGGAAGCGCTGGGCGCTCGCAATTTACACTCGCTCTCTCTGAAGGTGACCTACGATGCCAGTAAGCTCACGCCCACTAACTGCACCACCAATCGCCTGAAATTCGTCGAGCAGCTCTACGGTCTGCAAGTGACCAGCGACAGCCCGCAGTGGCCCTTCCACGTGGTGCATCTGCGCGCCAGCCTGGCCGCTGGTACCGATGCCCAGTATTTCTGGGACTTCGGCGACGGCACTTCGCGCGTGGCCGGGGCCGAAGTCAGCCATGTCTACGGCGCCAACGGCGATTACACTGTGACGGTGACGGCGGCAAATGGTGTCTTTGCCGATCTCACGGCCACGACGCCCGTGAGCATAGATGATGCGGCCAGCCCCGGCACCCTTACTGACTTGCCGACCAGCGGCTGTCGCATCGAGCAAGCCGGCCAACTGAGCATCGAGCTGCAAGCGCGGGCCAAACACGGCCTCAGCGGTGATCTGCGGCTTTCGGACCTGACCTTTGCGGCGACCCCGGCTTTCAACATAGACGGGGACACGACAGAAGTGGGATTCAGCAATATCGCCCTATTCGGCCCCAGCTATGAAGACCTGAGCTACAACATCGACGCCGGCAATCCGGTCTACGCCCCCACGCCCCTACGCGGGCTGCTCGACATCCAGCCCTGCGAACAAACGCGGGCGGCGGATGTCACGGCGCGTCCCTTCTGGAAGGATTGGAAGGGCATGTTGTGGGCACGGGCGGCCGGCGACATGCAGGTGCTGTACTTCTATCCCTTGCAACCCGGCTTCTACCTAACGGACGCCCACGCCCGCAACCTGGGTCTGGTGGATACAAACGACAACGTCCTGTCCATAGACGATCGGGTGGGTCGATGTGTACCCTGGATGGACCAGCTCAGCAACGGTGCCGTGCCCTATGCCGACTTCCCCGAGGAAGGGAGTAACACCCAAGTCCTACCCGTGGCCTACCATGCCGACTGGCCCGACCTGCCGCCGCTGCTCAGCGTGGGCGAGACCGTCTACGAACGGGCCAAGAGCGGCATTTCCGGCGTAGCCAACCAACTGGCGGTCTCGCGCATCTACGACGATTGGGCGCCCGGCGCCTGGGATAGCAGCACGCAAAGAATCATCATGCAAGGCCCCGAGGTGCAACAATCGCTGGCACAACTGATCGACCCCATAGGAGAGGTGCGAGTGCATCTCGACCTGAAGATCAACGACAACTGGAGCCTGCCCACCGACCTCAAGAGCGAGCGTCTGCTCTTCGGCGGCGGCCAGGCCATCGTCGGCAACAAGAATGATCCCGATCTGGCGCTGCCCTTCTCGCTACGCTCTCGCGTTCTATTCGATGACGGCGCCGGCGACCTGATCTTCCGCGGTTACTACGACGGCACATCCAAGGAATACATCAAAGGCGACCCCTTGCTGTTGCTCAATGTTATGTCCACCTCTGACAAAGAGCGTCTGTGGGCTTTGTGTCCCGGCGGCACTGACTGCGACAAATACAAAGCTGCGGTCCAGGCTCTTTACTGGCAGACCTTGAATCCCCGTCAGTTGGATTTGTGCCGCAACGCCGCCGGTGAACTCTATGCCGGCGATCCTGAGCCAGCCGCCAACCAGGGGCCAGCGGACCCATCTGACCCGCAAATATGTAACCATGCGGCAGCCACCTATCGCGACGGACAACCCGACCAGGCCTTCTTGATCGGCGTGCAGGACGTCAACAACGATGGCGTTTCCGAACCCTACGAAGGTCTGGGCAAGGGCAAAGCCCTCACCGCCGGTAACGCCGCCGGCGCCGGCTACATCACCGTGGCCTACAACAATGATTCCAGCCTGGGCGGACTGCCGGTCTCGCTGCAGGTGATCAAAGTGGGCTGCACCAAGAACCATTTGGGCGAGGACAGCACCTATCGCGGCAACCTGCTGGTGATCAAATCGGACAACCTCTTCGACGAAAAGCTGACCTTGCGCCACACCGGCGACTTCGGCGGCCGACCCGACGACTTCGAATTCCAGTGGTACATCGCCGCGGTGGACGACACCGGCGTCTCGCCCACGGCCATCCCGCCCAACTATCCCTGGCGGAGTTGGACGAAGGTGGAGCCGGGAGCCAGCGCCATCGGCCCGGAGATCACCATCGAGGGCGCCAATCCCACCACCCTCAGCGATAACTGGCTGATCATGCGCTACAAGGGCTACCCCATCTGCGGCAACCAGTACCGCTGGAGCGCCTTTGCCGGTGATCCCTCGGCCAAGCCCTCGGAGGTGCGGGCGCAGTTCGCGCCGGGCTGGATCAAGCGCGTGACCTCGGCCCTCAATCCCTTCGACGCCCGCGTGGACGACTTCATCAGTGCCCCGGTCAACACCACCGTCGACATGATCCGTCAGGCCGGTCACCGCTACGAGGGGCCGGTCGCCCTCAGCAACGACCCCGAGACGCTCAACAACATGGGCCTGATCGAGGCCTACGAAACGATACTCGACCGCGGCCGCAAGCTCTCCATCGACTCCGGCGTCAACGACCAGGGGGCCAACGCCGCCCTGCTCAATGTCACCTCGCGCATCGCCGATCTGTACATGCTGCTGGGCAACGACGCCTATATGGACGCCCGGGACCCGACCGTAGGCCTGGACTCGAACAGTGGTTTCGCCTCTCGCGCCCCCGCCATCTTCGCCTTCATGAACCAGTTCCGGCCAGACAGCTTTGGCCTGATCGACGAGGAGCTGGCCCTGTTGCGCGGTCGGGATGAGACCCTGGGTGGGGTGGCGGCAGCACCAACTTATAATCGTCTCACCTGGAATTTCACCAACGGCGACGGAGAGATAGCCTACGTCACCAACTACAACATCAAGGACATCAACCAGGATGGCTTTGTGGACGAGGCAGACGCAGCCATCCTCTATCCCCAGGGGCACGGCGACGCCTGGGGCCAGATGCTGACGGCGATCAGCAAATATTACCAATTGCTACGCCATCCTTACTACACCTGGTCACCCCGGGCCGAGCCTATCCTCGTGGCCGGGGCGCCGGTGGTGGTGGACTACTACGACGAGCGCCGTTTTGCCATTGCTGCTGCCGCCAAGGCGCGGATGGGGGCCGAAATCGTGGACCTGACCTACCGCAAGGAATACTCGGATCCGCACAGCCAAGAATACGTGGACAGCCACATCGACACCTCGGACGGACAGCGCCGGGCCTGGGGCGTGGCCGATTGGGCGCGCCGCGCCGGGCAGGGCGCGTATCTCGATTGGGTCGTGGCCAATGCCATCCTACCGCCCGTGGACAATCGCTACAGCGATGTGCGTAAGATCGACCGCACCACCGTGGCCGAACTGGGCGAGATCGCCGACAAGTACGCCGCCATCCAACAGCAGTTGGACGAGGCCGACGGCGGCCTGAACCCGCTAGGACTGGTGGGTAACGCCGTGCTCTTCGATCTGGATCCGGCAAAGACCAAGACCACGGCCGAGGGTGGAGGTAAGACCCACTTCGAGCAGGTTTATGACCGAACGCTCGTCAACCTGGGTAGCGCCTTCAATTTGTTCGACTATGCCAACGAGATGAAGATCGCTCAGCGCCAATCGCAAAACACCCGCCGCGATTTCGTCACCAGCATCGTCGAAAAAGATACGGCGCTGATGAACGAGCTGATCGAGCTCTTCGGTTATCCCTACGACGCCGACATCGGTGTCAACGGCACCTATCCGGCAGGCTACGACGGCCCCGACATCTACAACTACGATCTCTGGGATCGCAATGAACTCACCGATGCCCAGAAACGGTGCAGCGATGCGGACAGGGACGCCGGCCACTGTGTCGTCGAGACGACGACCTTCACGCTCGAGTATAATACGATCAAATGTCTGGGGAATTTCCCCAAGCGTTATATCGACACCATTACCTGGGGAGACCTCTGCTCCGACGTGAATCTCAAGAAGGGCGACAGCGATAAAGTGGAAATCGAGTACCGGGTGGGCATTGGTCTGGATGCGGGGCGGGGGCGTTTCAAACCGGCGTCCTGGCCGGAAGACAGCGCCCGCAAAGCGCCAGGCGAAATCCAGAACACCCTCCAAGAATTGACCGAGGCGCGGGTGGAATACGAGATGGCGATTCAGGCCTACCAGAACCAGGTCGAAAAGATAGACGGTATGCAAAAGAAGATCAAGGAGAAGGCTCAGTATCTCGCCGCCATGCGTGGTCTCAAGCACAGCGAAAGATGGGCGGTTTATCTCATCGATCAAACCGTCCGTGTGATCAAGGGTATATCGAAAACCATCAACCAATTTGGCAAAACGGCGAAAACGATTACCGATGCCGCGGCTGAATGCCCGCCGCGCAGCGCCGGTCTGGCCAACGACGTTGGCGCTCCCGTTGTTTGCGCCCTTTCTGTGTCCGGATCGGCCTTGAGTACGATTGCTTCAAATGTGGTGTTTGGCCTGGACATAGGCGTCGATGTCCTGGGAGCCGTAAAAGACACGGCGAAAGCCGGGATCGAAACGGCCATCCTGGAAGTCTCGTCGAATTATGATCTCGCCCAGTACGGCAAGGCAATGGGCGGTCTGTTACGGGAGGAACGGGAACTGCGTCTGGCGGTGTACCTGGCCAAGGACCGTGTGAATTCGGCCCAGGGCAACTATGATCAGACCCTGCAGCGCGGCTTCCGCAAGCTGAATGAATTGAGCCGCCTGCGCAAACGCTGGGCCGGGCAGATCACCGAGCAGCGCTACAACGACATGGCCTACCGCATCTTCCAAAATGACGCCCTGCAGAAATACCGCCGGCAATTCGACATGGCCCAGACCTACACCTATCTCACCGCCGCCGCCTACGACTACGAAACCAACCTCTCTGGCGACGATCCCGCCAACGGCGACAAATTCCTGCGCCAGATCATAGGCCTGCGCTCGTTGGGCGAACTGAGACGGCTCCGCCCCCTGCCGCTCGAACCGGTCGTTGGTTCCGGCGGTCTGGCCGAACCCCTGGCGCAGATGAACGAGAATTTCAAGATACTCAAGGGCCAGATGGGCTTCAACAACCCGCAAGCCGAGGCCAACCGCTTCTCATTGCGCCGGGAGCTCTTCCGTTTGCGAGACGACTCCGACGCCAAGTGGCGGCAGGAGCTGATGCGCTACTACACGCCCGATATCTACAGCAATGACGACGTCGCCCGCCTAGCCAAGCGGCCCTATGGCGATAACGGCCCGCAACCTGGGTTGGTCATTCCTATCGCCTCCACCATCACTGAGGGCGAAAACTTCTTCGCTCGCCCGCTCGGGCCTGGCGACAGCGCCTACGACGCCAGCCAGTTCTCCACCAAGATCGCCAATGTGGGTGTGTGGTTCCAGGGCTATGATACCAGTCGCTTGGCCCAAACCCCGCGCGTCTACCTGCTCCCCGCCGGCAAGGATGTGGGCCGACCGCGCAATACCAGCGGCCTCCTGCGCTACTGGAACGTCACCGAACAACTGCTGCCCGTGCCCTATCCCATCACCCAGGCCGATATGGAGAACCCGAACTGGACACCACGTCTGGGCGGTCTTAGCGGCGAAATGTACAAAATTAAACCCTACACCCGCTTCCGGGCTTATCCCTACTCCGATACCTTCTCGCCCGACGAGCTGAACACCGACACCCGCCTGATCGGGCGCACGGTATGGAACACGGAATGGCTGCTGGTCATCCCCGGCGCCACCCTGCTCTCCGACCCCCAGATCGGCATCGAACGCTTTATCGAGGACGTATCCGACATCTACATCTACTTCCAGACCTACGCATACGCCGGAACTGCGGCGGCGCAATCCACAGAGGAGAGTGCACCATGAAGCCCAGGCTATCCCTCAGGCTGATCCTTCTCACCGGTCTTCTGGTACTGGTGGCCCCGCTGCAGGCGCTGGCGCAGGCCCCCCCCGACACGCCCCTGCCCCTGCCCGACCTCATCCTCTACGGCACGGTGCTGCGAGACGGCCAGCCGCTTAGCGATGGCACTGTCAAAGCCCTGCTGCCGCGCGGGGGCGTGGTCACCGCCGTCATCGCCCCCGTGAGTGGCACCGACTACGGCTACGTGCTCAGCATCCCCCTGCGCCAGTACGACGTCGGCGACACCGCCTACGACGCTGGTAGCGTCCGCCTGGGCGAAAACATCACCTTCCAGATCAACGATGCCCCGGCCATGTTTACCGATGCCAACGGCGTCGTGCTCAACAGCTTCATGGTGCCCGGCGACGGCAATGGTGGCGCCTATCACCTCGATCTCTTCCTTTCCGGCCCTGATGCCTATTCCCTGGGCGATGTCAACGCCAGCGGTCGCCGCGACTCCGGCGATGCCCTCCTGGTGCTCAAGTACGACGTGGGCCTGATCGAAGGCGTCACCAGCTTCCCGCCCGGCCCCCGCACCATCTACCTGCCCTTGTGCGACATCATCGAAGATGGCGTCTGCAACGCCAGCGACGCCCTGCGCATCCTGCAATGCGATGTGGGCATGAGCGGCGTCGAGTGTCCCAACCATCCCACGGCCGCGGCCATCCAGGAGCAAAACACGCCCAACGAGGCGCTGCTGCTCTTGCACCTGCAGATCGAAGCCGACGCAGCCACAGAACAGGTGATCGTGCGGGTGCTGGCTGATGATCCACAGGCAGCTTTCGGCGCCGGTACCCTGGAGCTGGTATACGACCTGCAACAGCTTACGCCCGTCGATTGCCAGGAAACCAGTGCGGATGCGCTGGACATGGCCAGTTGTAATGCGGACTATGCGCCGGGAGTCGTGCGTTTCAACGCACTTAGCACCACCGGCCTCTCCGACGGAACCGAACTGGCAACCGTGAGCTTCCACATGAACCACCCCCTCGGCGACGATTCCCGGTTACAAAACCTCTCGCTGGCCATCGTCGACACCTCCGACCACCAGGGCGCCGGACTTCCCTGGCAACTGGCTGCCCCCGAGCTGATTCCCATCCCCGGCGACAGCAACCCGCTGTACCTGCCCCTGCTCTGGAGCTTCCAGGCATCGCAGCAAAGCGCGCCTGCCCCCAGTGACATCCCCATCCCCGAAGAGAGCCAGCGGCTGTATCTGCCCCTGCTCTTCCATGCCCAGGTTATCGCCGCCGCTGACGTCGCCCCCACCGCAGCACAAACCCCCGCCCCCGATCTGGTCCCGCGCCTTTACCTGCCCGAATTACGGCGCTAAATCGCGGGCCACGACATTAGTGAGGGAGCTTTCAGAATCCATGTTGCCAACAAACAACACCTGCCCCTACGAAAACATATGAGGCCTGATCCACTTGCGGCGCCTTCAACATCCGCCCACCCCTTCCGGCGCCTCTTCTGGGCCGGACTGACCACCGCCCTGTTGCTGCTCATGTTCAGCAGCGGGTTGCAACCCGGTGTGGCGGCGCCGCTGGCCGGAGCGGCCGTGCTGCGCGTGGGCGATGGCCGCAGCGTCCCCTACACCCTCAGGTCGGGCGATCTCATCACCCTGCCGGTCACGCTCAGCGACGCCGCCAACGTGGGGACGGCATCAGCCGTGATCCAGTTCGATCCGGCCGTGCTGCGCGCGGTCGCCTGCGAAAAAGCCCCCGGCAGTGCCTTTGGCAGCGGCTATTGCAACCTGCACTTTGCCGCCAACGCCGTCAAATTCAATGCCCTCGCCGCTGCCGGTGTCAACGGCGAGCAGCCCCTCTACCAGATCACGTGGCAGGTGTACGGCCCCGTGGGCAGCCACAGCAACGTCGCGCCCACCAGCGCCCAGCTCGCCACGCCCCAAGGCCAAGCCCTGCCCGTCGACACCGCCGGCAGCCAGGTGGATGTAGTGGGGGGTGTTGCCGGAGAAGATGGCAGGGTGAGCATCGGAGAGAGCGGCCATGGACCGTATGTGCTGCGGCCGGGAGAGACCCTCGCCCTATCCGTCACCCTGGCGATTACGGGCGCTCACACGCTCAGCGCCCTCGACCTGCTCCTGCACTACGACCCCGCCGTGCTTCATCCCCGTCAGTGCCGCATTGCCTCGCCCCTGATGGGCACCTGCAACCCCAACTTCGATCCGGATCAGGGCTGGATAAAGCTCAACCTGGTGTCGGCGTCAGGTCTGCACGGCATCGTCCCCGCCTTCGACATCCGCTTCCAGGCCGCCCCCGACGCCAGCCCCGGCGCCCTCAGCGAGTTAGAGCCGGTCATCGATCACGCCACCGGTGCCGGCGGCGAGCCGCTCTATCTCCTGCCCGCCGCCGGTAGCATCACCCTGGGCCAGCCCACCGGTCAGACGCCGCACCTTTGGGTGGGCCCGCCCCAGGGCGACGGCGCTTTCAGCACGTCTATGGGCATCACCACCACCGTGCCCGTGTGGATGAGCCAGGTGAGCGATCTGGGTGCAGCCGCGCTCAACCTCAGCTACGACCCCGCCATCGTGAGGGCCGTCGGCTGCCGGGTGCGCCAGGACGCCCGACTCGATTGGGGTGTGTGCGCTCTGCACGGCGACCACGTGCGCGTCAGCCTGATCTCAACGCAAGGGATCAGCGGTGACCTGCCCCTGTTCGACCTGTTGCTCACGCCGGCGGTCGCGGCTACTGTGGGAGATAGCACGCCCCTGACCCTGACCGTGCGCAGCTTTGACGACACCGCCGCCATCCCCCTGCCCGTACGCACCCATCCCGGCAGCGTCACCATCGACAGCGGCAGCGGGCCCGGCGTGGCCCTGTTGCGGCTGGGCGACGCCGCTAACGGCGGCCAGTACGATCTGCCGGCTTCCGCCCAAATCGAGACGGCCATTCGCATCGAAGGCGCTACCAACCTGGGAGCGATCAGCATCGTATTGCATTATCAGCCCCAAGTCGTGCAGCCGCTTGCCTGCAGTCAGAACAGCGCCTTTGGCTCCGGTATCTGCAACTTGCAGGCAGGCCCCGGCGAAATCCGCCTGAATGCCGTGTCACTTGGCGGTGTCAACGGCGACCTCACCCTGGCGACCGTCCGTTGGCAGGCTGCAAGCAGCGCCACCCCCGGTGACACCAGCGACATCCAACTTAGCCCCACCACCTTCGCCGACCCCAGCGGCCATCCTCTGCCCGTGCAGACCGCCGACGGTGGCATCGATATCGTGCCTCCCGCGGCCACCGGCAACGAGCTGATCTTACGCCTGGGTGAAGGCCCCGGCTACATCACCCCCGGCAACAGTCTCACCCTACCGCTGATCGTGGCCCCCGGCCCCGGCATGGCCCTGGCGGCTGCCACCTTCCTGCTGCACTACAATCCCGCCGTTTTACAACTGCAAAACTGCCAGATTGGCGCCGGGAATGAAACCTTCGCCGGTTTTTGCAATCCCACCTTCGCCCCCGACCAAATCAAATTCAACATCCTGTCAGCGACCGGCATCTCCGAAGAAACACAGGTGGCAACGTTCACCTTCACCGCCCTCGCCCTTTCCGGCCAGCGCACCCAACTTGGCCCTGCGGGGCAGGACGCCGGTCTCGTTCTGGAAGCCGTCTATCTTGCCACCACCGGCGGCCACGAACCCAGCGCCACTATCCAAAGCTGGCCCCTGCTCGTCACCGGCCCGGATGACGACGCCGACGGCATCAGCAGCGACATCGAAAACAATGCCCCCGGCAATGGCGACGGCAACCACGATGGCATCCCCGATGCCGACCAGGCAAACGTCACCTCCATGCCCAATGCCGTAGATGGCAGCTACATTACCGTGGTTTCACCCCCCGGCACCAGCATCGAAAACGCCCGTGCCCTGGCCGCCCCCTTGCCCCAAAGCCTGCCCGTGCCCATCGATTTCCCGCAGGGGGTGTTCTCCTTTGCCCTGGAGGGCCTCACTCCCGGCCAAAGCCTGACCATCAAGCTCATCCTGCCCCCCACCGGCCCGGTCATGCACGACTACTTCAAATACGGAGCCGAGCCCGGCAATCCCGACCCACACTGGTATCACTTCGCCTTTGATACCCATACAGGCGCCGAATTTCGGGGCGACACCATCCTCCTGCACCTGACCGATGGCGGCCGGGGAGATGGCGACTTACTGGCCAACGGTCGTATCGTCGATCCCGGTGGCCCGACCCGGCCCACCAGCGCAACGCCCCCCCCCAGTTCTGAACCCGGCCAGCTCACGGCCACCCCGCAAGAGAAAAACGTGGTGGTGCAATGGGCGACGACAGCCGGCGGCGAAACCGATGGCTTCGTCGTCTGGCGGGCCCTGCAGGCATCCGGCCCCTTCCAGCCGGTCAGTCAGCGCATCCCCGCCCCCGACCCTGACGGCGCCAACTATCGCTGGAAAGATTCATTCCTCAGTCCGGATACTTACTGGTATCTGATTGAGACCGTCTCGGACGGACGCCTCTACGGCCCGGTGCAGGCCGAAGTGCGGGAGATGTATCGGCTCTTCTGGCCGGGCGTGGTGATCAAGCGGTAGCGGTCTGCCTGCGATTGCCTGACGGAGAACGGAGATTATTGATACCCCGTTCCCTTAACGCTCGTTGACGGCAGGTCGTGGCGCGGTGTATACTCCACAAACATCGCTGTGGTGTGTATTGCCCCATGACCAACAAGACCCCCGAACAGAAAGCCCGAGACAAGATCGACACCATGCTGGAACTGGCGGGCTGGTCCGTGCAGGATAAAAGCTGCATCGATTTCAGCCGCAGCCCGGGCCTGGCCGTGCGAGAATACCCCACCGACACCGGCCCCGCCGATTATGTGCTGCTGGCTGACCGCAAGCCAGTGGGGGTAATCGAAGCGAAACGCCCGGAGCTGGGCCACAAACTCCATGAAGTTGAAGACCAATCCCAAGGTTACGCCACGGCCCGGCTGAAGTGGTTCAAAGATCAGAAGCCCCTTCCCTTCATCCACGAAAGCAATGGGGAGATTACCTGGTTTCGGGACATCCGCGACCCCAAGCCCCGCTCGCGGGAGGTCTTCTGGTTCCACCAGCCACGCACGCTGCAAGCCTGGCTGGCCGAACCAGATACGCTGCGGGCCCGAATGCAGACCTTGCCGCTCCTGCCCGTGGAGGGGTTGCGCAAAGTGCAGGTGCAGGCCATCAATGCCCTGGAGAAATCGTTCACGGAAGCCAAACCACGGGCGCTGGTGCAGATGGCCACCGGCGCCGGCAAGACCTTCACTGCCATCACCGCCATCTACCGGCTGCTGAAATATGCCGGGGCCCGGCGCGTCCTCTTTCTGGTGGATACGAAAAATCTGGGCGAACAGGCCGAGCAGGAGTTCATGCGCTATCTGCCCAACGATGACAACCGCACCTTCACCGAGCTCTACAACGTGCAGCGCCTGACCTCCAGCCACATCGACGACGCCAGCCAGGTGGTGATCAGCACCATCCAGCGCCTCTACTCGATCCTGAAAGGGGAGCCGCTGGATGAGAGCGCCGAGCTGGAAAATCCAGCCGAGCGCCAGGTGCTGCGCAAAGAACCGATGCCCGTGGTCTACAACCCCGATCTGCCCATCGAGTTCTTCGACTTTATCGTCATCGACGAGTGCCATCGCTCGATTTACAACCTGTGGCAGCAGGTGCTGGATTATTTTGACGCTTTCTTGATTGGCTTGACAGCCACGCCCGACGCCCGCACCTACGCTTTCTTTCACGAGAATGTGGTCAGCGAGTACACCCACGAGCAGGCGGTGGCCGATGGCGTCAACGTGGGCTACGATGTCTACACCATCGAGACCGAAGTGACCCGGCAGGGGGCCGAGATCAAGGCCAGGCAATACATCCCCAAGCGGGACAAGCTCACCCGGCGCAAACGCTGGGAGTTGCTGGATGAAGATGTGCGCTATTCGGGCAAGCAATTGGATCGGGATGTGGTCAATCCCAGCCAGATTCGACTGATCCTGCGCACCTACCGGGATAGCCTGCCCGACATCTTCCCCGGCCGCGGTGAAATCCCCAAAACCCTGATCTTTGCCAAAAGCGACAGCCACGCCGATGACATCGTGCGTATCGCCCGCGAAGTGTTCGGCGAGGGCAACGCTTTCTGCAAAAAGGTGACCTATAAATCGGAGGAAGACCCCAAGTCGGTGCTTTCCCAGTTTCGCAACGACTACAACCCCCGCATCGCCGTCACCGTGGACATGATCGCCACCGGCACCGATGTGAAGCCGCTGGAAGTCCTCATCTTCATGCGCGATGTGAAGAGCCGCAACTATTTCGAGCAGATGAAGGGCCGGGGCACGCGGGTGCTGGACTACGACGAACTGCGCAAAGTCACGCCTTCGGCCCACAGCCCCAAGACCCATTTTGTGATCATCGACGCCGTGGGCGTCACGCAATCGCTTAAGACCGACAGCCGCCCCCTGGAGCGCAAGCCCGGCGTTCCGCTCAAGGATTTGCTGTACGGGGCGATGATGGGGATGCACGACGAAGACACGCTCACCTCGCTGGCGAATCGTCTGGCCCGGCTGAACC
>JAADGC010000250.1 GCA_013152585.1 Chloroflexota bacterium | reverse complement strand
CAGATATGACAACGAATAAGAGGATGGAACGAATGGGTTTTAGGTGGGTGAGGTGGCAGATGTAAGCCATGTTGTCGACAAGAGAGGTCGGTGCAGGCCGACCTGCGGCCGAAGGCCCCATAGCCCCGATTTCAATCGGCGGGGCACGGACCGGGCGCGCGGCAGGAGTAGAGTCCCTGAGGGGACTTGGCCCTGTGAGCCTGCAAATTCATTTGCGGTGCCAGGTCACGGCGGCGTCAATAAAGCACCGGTTCCGCTGGCGCCGATCGCCCGGCGATGAATCGCAGGGCTATAAAACGGCGCCGTTGGCACCAATTGCACAGCCATCAGACTTGACATATAATTAGCGTCATATTCATTCCCCCTTTAATCTGGATAACACGTATGGGTATTTCTCCTCGGCTACGCCAATCGACACTCTGGATACTCCTGTTACTTGCCCTGCTCCTGTGTGGATGGCTGGGACAGCGCTATTTGTTGCCGATCATCGAACGCACCCCCACGCCTACACCCACGCCATTTCTCGCCACCCATACGCCACCTCCACCCCAGCCCACACCCACACCCGCCCCGGCCACCGAAATCCCCACGCCCACCCCTGAGATCAGCGCCAACGTACTGATCTCGATGGCACCGGGCATGTATGTGGGCTACGACCAATTGCGAAACGTTGCCAATGCTGCCGCCTATGCCCGCGGTAGCCACTTCTTTATCGGTTGGCGCGAAATCGAAGACGGCACGCAGGGGGACTACAACTGGTCGGCCATCGACTCCCGTCTGGCCAATGTCGACTCCAATAAACAGGTCATAATACGCATCGTGTTGCGATGCCCCGACTCGTCCGATGGCACCCGGGATGACTGCGCTCCGGGATGGACCCTGCAATATGATCCCATCCAGGTCGATCTGCCGCCCGGCTGTAAGGCCCCATCGTTGCGCATGAACTATCTCAATCCAACAGTCAAGCAGGGATTGATGGCCATGATACGGGCGCTTGCCGATCGCTATCGCGGCAATCCCCAGGTAGGGGCCTTTGAGATCGGTGTGGGGTATGCCGGTGAACCCATTCCCTATCCCGCCACCGGCATCTATTGCGATTCGTTGGCCCAGAAGAACGCTTATCTCGCCCACCCCGGCTATAGCGAACAGGCCTGGGTGGCGTTTCATCGCGATGTCATCGCTCAGTACGTCGAAGCCTTTGCCGGGAAAAAAGCTTTGCTCACCATCATCAGCGCCACCTATGCCGAGCGTTACCACAGCGAGATCGTTCGCTATGCTGTGGATCGGGGCGTGGGCTTGATGCTCACCAGTCTGCACAGCGACTTCTTCGCCAATCGCGGTAGCACCGAAGGATTTTGCTACTGGGGTTACATCACCGAACCCGGCTTCAGCAACGAATCGTCCCATGCCCAGCAGGCCTACATCACCCTGTGGGCGCCGCTGCTCGTCAACCACGAACGCGTGCCCATCGCCTTCGAGTTTAACAACCGCTTCGACAATTCCGGCCGCCTGCCCGTCGAAGGTGAAACCTTCACACGCTGGGCCATGCTCAACGGCCTCGACAAACACGCCGACTACATTTTGCCTTTCAACGACCGCTCCGGCGTTCCCGGCAACGTACAATACGATGATGTCTGGCGATTCTTCAATCGCTATGCCGGCCGCTCCGCCGGCACCACGCCCGAGGTGTGGATTGCCTTCCACAGCCCCTGGAAACCCCGCGCCTGGTGTCCCGACATCTTCGACTACAGCTTCTATCTGCGTTCCGAGCTGGAGACCCTGCCCTACTGGACCAAAAGTGGGCAAAAAATCGTGGCTGCCATCGACGCCAGCACCGGCGCCTTTGATGTGGGACCTCCCAGCGACTGGCGTAGCGCCTACGCCCGTCACACCGCCGATGACTGGCCGGTGTTCAATCTGGATGTCGATGACGGATATATCTTCAACACCCCCACAGCGGTCGATGTCACCGTCACTTACTTCGATCATGACCAGGGGGGAGAATGGGCGCTGGTCTATGACAGCACGCAGGGCGCCAAAGTGGCCGGGCGAGTACGGCTGACCGGGTCCAACACCTGGCGGGAAAAGAGATTCCGTCTGCCTGATGCTTTGTTTGCCAATCGCCTCTCGCCCTACCATCCCCAAAGTACGGCTGCCGGCTTCGACTTGCGCCTGGATCGCGCCGATGGTATCGACGACACATTCAGCATGGTCGTGGTGCGCCGGCTGGCACCCACGCCCACCCCCACGCCCACCCCCGTCCCCACTGCGACGCCAACCCTGGCCCCGACGCTCACGCCCACCGCCACTCCCCTGCCAGCCAACCTGAACTACCAACGCTTACAGCAAGGCATCGGCTACGCCGGTGCGCTCGACACTTATCTCAGCCGCAACAGCCCCACAGATAGCTTTCATGCCAGCGCCACACTCAACCTGCGAGATGGCGCCATGGCCGCACTGCTCTACTTCGACCTGAACAGCATCCCGGCCAATGCCATCATCAAACGCGCCTTCCTGCATCTCACTCGCATCGACGTCAACAACGTCTTTGTGGACATCAGCGCCTACAACATTCTGCGGCGCTGGACCCAGGATGCTACCTATACCCATGCTGCGGTGGATGATGCCTGGGAACAGCCCGATGCCATGGGCTCGCACGATGTCGCCCCCGCACCCTTGCCGCCTGCCCCCGTGCCCGTGGCCCCCTTTGGCGCCGTCCAACTCGACATCACCCAATCTGTGACAAACTGGGTACAGAATCCTACCACCAATCACGGCATCCTTTTACGCGGGCGTAGCGTCATCAACACGACCTTCCAGTTTGCCAGCAGCGAACATCCCAATCTCGTGCAACGGCCCTACATCGAAATCATTTACAGCCTGCCCACAGTCACTCCTACGGCCACCATCACGCCCAGCCCTTCCACAACGCCTACGGCCAGCCCGACTGCCACCGTCACCCCTACGCCCACGCCCACGCCTACACCCAGCGAAACGCCGTCGCCTACACCTACACCTACGCCTGCACCTAGCAAAACGCCCACGGCCACGCCACTGCCTCCCAGCGCCACGCCTAGCTCGTCCCCAACCTCGATTCCCCCCTCCCCCACCCTCCCCCCCACGCCTACCCTC
>JAADGC010000160.1 GCA_013152585.1 Chloroflexota bacterium | reverse complement strand
GTTTGTCTGGATGGCTTGCAGGGCAAAAGTGATAGCAAGGGGCTTAGCCAGCGGTTCGGAACAATTCTTGACCGGATTTGGTTGCTCACCCAGAATTTATCCGCGTTTCTGGCGTTTTTCCGCGTCCACACTCTTGTCGGTCTCAGGCGCAGCCTCGCTAGGATTAATCTGCGGGTGGTGGTCACCGATATTTCGGTGCTGGCAGCACTTCTGACCACCTCACGGCGCCCAAAAACGGGAACTCATTTTGGCACGACTCCTTGGCATAGCTACAGACAAACGCACGCCAAAGCAGCAAGGTCTGCTGTACGTGGGTCTGGCCGTGCTTTTCTTTTCCACCACCCCCGTATTGATCCGCTGGGCCAGCCCCCTGGGCAGCTACGAGATTGCCGCCTGGCGCTTGTTGATTGCGGCAGTTGCGCTGCGCATTGCCCTGTGGCTCAGAGGCGAATCCTGGTCCATCCCCCGGCATCAATGGCGACGCTTTGTCTTGTATGGCCTGATCACCGGGCTGCATTTTCTTTTTTATATCGCCTCGCTGACTTACACCACCATCGCCCATTCCCTGGCCATCGTCTATACGGCGCCGATCTTTGTCACCCTGTTTTCGGCCCTGTTTTTGCATGAATCCATTCCCCGGCGCAAGTGGGGAGGGATCGCGCTGGCTGTGGTGGGGGTCGGTATCCTGGCCGGTTTTCAGCCGCAGTTCACATCCCGCATGTTGATGGGCGATGTACTCGCCCTGGGATCAGCGATCATGTTTGGGCTTTACAGTGTGGCCGGACGTTCGCAACGCAATCAGTCCAGTCTTCTCACCTATGCCACCACTATCTATGGCCTGGCCGCGCTGTGGGCCGCGATTCCGGCAGCGCTCACTTTTACCCCCCATGGCTACAATTGGCGTACGGTGCTCAGTTTGCTGGGCCTGGGCTTGTTGCCGCTGGGCCTGGGGCATACGCTGTATAATGCCGCTTTACGACGCACCCATGCCACTTATGTCAATGTGATTGCCACCCAAGAAGTCACGGGCGGCATCCTTTTGGGAATTTTGTTCCTGGGCGAAATCCCGGGGCCGAACGAAATTGTCGGCGCTGCCGTGACGCTGCTGGGGATTCTGCTGGTGGTTTTATGATGTGTGGCACTGGTGCCTAATTGCCCTGGGGGCGGGCAGGCGATATACTAATCCTGCTTCGTTAACAGTCACATAGCCGATTGTCGCTAATCTATCCCTCATCGCCGAGAAAGCCGCGTCTCATGGCGCCCGTTCAGAACGCCCACGATGCTGACGGTCGCCAAATGCAGCGCCACCTGCGCCCGGCCATCTCTCTACATTCCTCTGGCCGCACCCTGGCCCGATGTGATTATGACTGCTCCCAAACCTGTCAATTGCCGCTATTATTATGCCGATTTTCATCGCGGACGCGAGTCCGAAGAATGCCGGCTCATCAAACGCAACCGGGATTCGCGCCCCTGGCACCGCTCGTTATGCAACAGTTGTCCGGTGCCGACTATTCTCCTCAATACTAATTGCCAGGAGATCGCACTCGAGGCCACTGTGGTCAAGCGTTTTGGCCTGCTGGAGCGGGTAACTGTGTACGCTATATGTGCGCGGCATCTGATCGAGCTGGATGATCCGCTCGCGTGCCCCCGGTGTGCAGCCGAGGCCGAGCATTAGTCCCCGCTAATCCCATTTGATGTCGATGGGGCCACGCTCGGCGGGTGGGGAAGCCGACCCCTGCTTGCGGGTGAGGGCGGTGCGAACGAGGATGCGTGCCGCGGCCAACAATTCGTGGGCCGCACTTTCCATGTGCTGCCAGAACGTCTCGGGCAGACCAAAATCATAGCGAAACAAGGTGCGTCGCAGGGCTCCCAGGCCCTGGAGCAGCCAACGCTCCCAGGAGAAGTCGTCAGGGGATGAGGCAGAAGGTTCGGGCTCAGTCATAGACGGGGATCGAAAAAACGAGAGACATGATCAGGTGCTGCCCCTGCTGAAGGGCCACCGACATCATGCCGGTTTACGGGCGATAGTGATGATGCTGGTGCCAAACGGCAAGCTCATGCGGCGCAAAAGGGCGACTTCTACCTTGCCCAGGGCATCCAACAGGCTGTTGAGCCACGACGGGGCCGGTTCCATTTCCACCTGGTAGGCATCATCATCAAAGTGGGGCGAGGCCATGTCCGGCGCTGTACGGGTGAGCTTGCGCAGCAGAATCAGGCCGGCCGAGAGGGGAAAGATCGATGTAAAGTTGTAGCTGCCGTACGGCACCTGCCAGCCCACAGCACTGAGCTTTTTCTTCAGTTCCGGCACCGTGTAGCGCCTTTCGTGTTGATTGAGCACGTCGTTGTGGCTCCACAACCACATAAACGCCGGTACCGTCACCACCATGATGCCCCCAGGTTTGGTCACACGCCAGCATTCCCGCAAGACGGTCGTTTCATCGACGATGTGTTCAACGGTGTCGAGCAGCGCCACGATATCGAAGGAGTTGTCGGTAAAGGGCATGTCGGTGGCCGAGCCCTGGCGCACATCGAAACCGCGTTCGTGCGCCACCAGGATGGGTTTGGGGTTGTATTCCAGACCCACGATGTCGCCATATTGGGCGAGTTGGTGCATCATATTGCCGGCGCCGGCGCCCACGTCCAATACCTTGCGCCTTTCACGGTCGGCACCGGCGTATTGATCGAGCAAGGCCAGGATGGTGCGCGTGCGGGTGGCGAACCACCAATGTTTGTCTTCTTCTATTTGAACAAGTATAGGGGTAGTCATGGGGCTTTGCTTCTCTCTGGATTGAATGATAACACGATGATACATGACCTGAGGGCAATTATACAAGCTGGCGCCGAATTGAAAGCTGAACATCATGCTCGCAGCAGCACACACGCGTACAAAGCGGGGCTAGGCCGACTGTGCGCACGGCAGGGTAGAGTCCCTGCGGGGACTTGGCCCTGTGAGCCTGCAAATTCATTTGCAGTGCCAAGTCACGAGAGCGACAATAAAGGTCTGGTTCCGCTGGCACCGACCGCCCGGCGGTGAACCGCAGGGCTATAAAACGGCGCCGGGTGAAACCGGCTTGCCAGCCAACGCACCCACCGAATCAATTCGGGGCTCGGGGGCGTTTCGCCGCTTGTCCCCCTA
>JAADGC010000099.1 GCA_013152585.1 Chloroflexota bacterium | reverse complement strand
AACTCCACCAGCAGGGGACCGCTGCGGTCGTCGGCGGTGCCGGCAGCAGCGCTATCGCTGGCGGTGAGAAGTCCGATTTTAAGGGTCATAATGTTAGCTCATTTGGTCAGTGGTCTGTCGGGGAATACGTGGATGGTTTTGAACACAGGAGGGGGCTATCGGTCGCAGCAAGGTCCCTGCGGGGACTTCGCTGTCCCGAATGCGGACCAACGCAAAAAGCGCTGGATACAATCGTACCCAACGCTTTGCGATCTTGCAATATGTCCCCACCTCGTCAGTAAGACAAGGCAAGCAATAAGCCAAACAAGAAGTTGGTTTAGCGCTTGGTGTACTGCGGCGCCTTGCGGGCGCGTTTGAGGCCGGGCTTTTTGCGCTCTTTGGCGCGGGCATCACGTGTAAGGAAGCCACCCTTTTTCAGGGGGGCCCGCAGTTGGTCGTCAGACAGGATCAGGGCCCGGGCAATGCCCAGGCGCACGGCATCGGATTGCCCGGTGATGCCACCGCCGTTGACCAGCACCGAAACATTAAATTGGTTTTCGGCTTCAACGACATGCAGGGGCTCCACCAGACGCAACTGATCCTTCATGCGCGGGAAGTATTCGGCCATGGGCTTGCCATTGACCACGATTTCAGGGCTTTCGCCGGCAGGGTAAAGACGCACGCGGGCACTGGCTTCTTTGCGTCGTCCTACTGCTTCATAATAGGTTTGATCCGACATTCATCAACCTCTCTTACAGTTCCAGGGTCTGGGGTTGTTGGGCGGTATGGGGATGGGTGGGGGCAGCGTAGACTTTGAGTTTTTTGAACATCACCCGGCCCAGGCGAGTTTTTGGCAGCATGCCTTTGACGGCAAGCTCGATCACACGTTCGGGATGTGTTTCCAACATGCGCCGCAACGTGATTTCCTTAAGACCACCGATGTAACCGCTGTGGCGATAATAGATCTTTTGATCAAGGCGTTTACCCGTCACGTGAATTCTGTCGGCATTAATGACGATAACGTAATCGCCGCAGTCAACGTGGGGGGTGTAAATGGGTTTATGCTTGCCGCGTAAAATGGTGGCGATTTCGGTGGACAAACGCCCAAGGGTCTTGCCCTGAGCATCCACCACGAACCATTGTCGCTCAATTTCGTGGGATTTGGCGCTAAATGTCTTTCTCACTGATCTATCTCCTTGCTAGGCTTTTCCACACGCCAAGGGGGCGCGGGCGTTGCTTAGATCATAGACTTACGTTTGGATAGGTGATTGCCATCAGAATCAGGCCTTGCGGTGGGGCTGGGGGGGCCGAAAGGCTGCGGCGCTGTTGGCGAAGGATGGATTGGAAGGCTGTGGGACTGATCTGCTGCCGGCCCACCTGAACCAGGGTGCCGACAAGATTGCGCACCATGTGGTGCAAGAAGGCGTTGGCAACAATATCGAAATGGAGTATGTCGTCTTGCCTGCTAAAGCGAGCCTGGAGGACGTGGCGAACGGTGTTCTTACCCTGGGGCGGCCGGCCAAAGCTGGCAAAGTCGTGCACGCCGACGAGGTGGTCTCCTGCTGCCTGCATGGCGTTGAGGTCGAGACCAGGGCCAAGTTCCCAGACGTAGCGAGCTCGCAGGGGAGCATGGCCCGACCAGCAGCCGATCTGGTAACGGTACCAGCGCTGGCTGGCGCTGAATCGAGGATGGAAGCCGGGGGCAGCTAACTGCAGGGAGTGCAGGGATATGTTGGAAGGAAGGAGGGCGTCGAGGCCACGTTGGAGGGCATCGATGCTATGCCGCCAGGTGCTGCGAAAGGCAATGATCTGTCCCAGGGCATGGACACCGGCGTCAGTGCGACCGGCGCCGACAACCCTGACAGGCTCCTGCGTCAGCCGCCGGAGGGTTCGCTCTACTTCGCCTTGTACGGTGCGCCCCTGCGCCTGAAGTTGAAAGCCTTTGAGATCAGTGCCGTCGTATTCAATGCGGGCGCAGTACAGAGGCGGGAGCGAGTCAGAAGGGTCGGGTTTATTCGACAAGTTCGATGATGGCCATGCGGGCACCGTCGCCTTTGCGCGGCCCCATTTTGAAGATGCGGGTGTAACCGCCGGGGCGGTCGGCAAAGCGTTGGCCCAGTACGTCGTAAACGAGGGCGGCGACCTCGGGGGCATTGAGGCGGGCGACCAACAGGCGGCGGGCATGTACTTCGTTGATGCGACCGCTGCGGCCGTTTTTGGCGATGGTGATCATGCGTTCGGCCAGGGGACGGATAGCCTTGGCTTTGGCCTCGGTGGTTTCGATCTGTCCGTGGCGGAAGAGCTCGGTAATCAGATTTTTGAAAAGGGCTTTCCTGTGACCGGAAGAACGGCCCAAGGTGCGCCCATAACGTTGATGTCTCATAAGTTGATACTCCGAATGCTAGAGACTAGGATGCGTCTGGGGTGTAATCGATGTATTGGAGATAGTCTCTTTCACCCAGTTTTGTGACGAGTTCGGTCAATGATTTACGACCAAAGTTGCGGATGGATAGCATTTCGGCATCGCCCTGCTCGAGTTTGAGTAAGACTTCGCCGACTTTGGTGATGCCGGCCCGTTTCAGACAGTTGTAGGAACGCATCGACAGTTCCAGGTCTTCGATGGCCTGCTCGACAATCGTGCCGGGGATGCCACCGCTGTCCTGTAAAGTGGGCGATTCGGTCGCGATCTCGACACCTGCTACCATAGAGAAGTGTTCGACCAGAATACGGGCCGATTTTTTCAGGGCTTCTTCGGGATCGATCGTGCCATCACACCAAGTTTCGATGATAAGGCGATCGAAGTCGGTGTGCCCACCCACACGGGTGCGCTCGACATCGTAATTGACACGACGAATGGGGCTGAAGATGGCATCGATGGGCAGTTCGCCGATGGGGAGTTTGGGGCGGCCGTCCGCCTCGGCGGGCAGATAGCCCTTCCCCGGCATGATGGTTAATTCCATGTCGAAGACGGCATCGGGCGAATCGAGGGTTAATAAATAGTGTTCGGGGTTGACGATCTCCACCTCGGGCGGGATGTTGATGTCAGCCGCGGTGATGGTGCCTGCGCCCCTGGCCTGTACAAATATCCGCACAGGCTCTTCGCTAAAAAGCTTGAGACGCAGTTGTTTGAGATTTAGAATAAGCTGGGTGGTATCTTCGCGCGCGCCGGGAATCGGCGAGAATTCGTGGTAGATATCGTTGATGCGCACTGAGGTCACAGCAGCTCCGGGCAAAGCCGATAAGAGAACACGCCGTAACGCGTTGCCTAAGGTGATGCCGAAACCGCTTTCCAGCGGACCAATCTCAAACCGAGCGTAGCGCTCTGTACGGGCTGTACAGTCAATTCTGGGCATGACCGGTTGTAGTTCCTGATTAATCACTTGGTCCTCCGAAAGACCTGCCATCTTAGTAGACAGCAAACGAGCGTCATTTTCTGGCGACAGCAGGGGGCTAATCAAATCGATTAGCGGCTGTAGAATTCGACGATGAGTTGCTCGTTGATGGGGATGTCAATGTCAGAACGTCCGGGCAACGCCACCATGCTACCAGACAGGGCTGCGGCATCCAGCGAAAGCCACTGCGGGGGTACGTGTTTGGCCAGCGGTTCCGCCAGCTCTTTGAAATAGCCCTTGCTGCGGCTGGATTCACGTGCCTGGATGACATCACCGAGCTTGACCGAGTAGGATACAATATCCACTTTCTGGCCATTCACGTCAAAGTGCCCGTGGGTGACCAATTGCCGGGCCTGAGAACGAGAGGAAGCAAAGCCCAGCCGGAAGACCACGTTGTCCAACCGTTGTTCTAACAGTTGCAGCAGGGTGGCGCCCGTCAGACCTTTGACTTTGAGTGCCTGCCGGAAATAGCGGCGGAATTGGCGTTCGTAGACGCCATAGACGCGGCGCGCTTTTTGTTTCTCGCGCAACTGGCGCCCGTAGTCAGAGACTTTCCCCCGGCGCCGGATATTGCCGTGCGAACCGGGAGGATAGTTGTGCTTATCAATCGCGCATTTGGTGGAATAGCAGCGTTCTCCCTTGAGGAAGAGCTTCATGCCTTCGCGGCGACACAATTTACATACGGAATCAGTATATCGAGCCATTGATTATATTATCCTCCAGCGTTAGTACAACGCTGATCTCGACTTAAAGAGAGTTGACTTAGGAATCGTGCAAAAAAATGAATTCCCGTTTTTGACCTTCGTGAGATGGACAGAAGTGGTCCGCCTGCCGAAGGTTCATGCCAGAAAAACACTTAGACGCGCCGTTTCTTGGGCGGGCGGCAGCCGTTGTGCGGCAAGGGGGTAATATCGGTGATGGAAGTCACCTGCAGACCGGCGCCCATCAGGGCACGGATCGAGGCTTCGCGGCCCGGGCCGGGCCCTTTGACGAAGACATCGATTTCGCGCAGGCCATATTCGGCGGCCTGCTTGGCGGCGTTGCGACCGGCCAACTGCGCCGCATAAGGGGTGCTCTTGCGTGAGCCTTTGAATCCTGCACTACCGGCGCTGGCCCAGCTCAGGGTATTGCCCTGAAGATCGGTAAGCGTAATAATGGTGTTGTTGTAGGTGGCCATAATGTGAGCCTGACCACGGGGGACATTGCGGCGTTCCTTTTTGGATCCACCACGTCGACTCCGATTTGATTCTTGTTTTGCCATAGTATCGTTTTACCTTGCGAGCAAATGTGAAAGTGGAAAGAACTGCGCTTATTTGCGTGCGCGCTTGCGACCAGGCACCGTTTTACGGCTGCCGCGTTTGGTGCGGGCGTTGGTGCGGGTGCGCTGACCATGAACCGGCAGGTTCATGCGATGGCGCCGGCCACGATAGCTGCCGATCTCACCCAGGCGTTTGATGTTCATCTGCACTTCACGCCGTAAGTCGCCTTCGACAACATAGTTACGATCGATTACCGCACGCAGTTTGACCACTTCATCCGAGGTCAAATCTTGCACGCGTTTGTTCTCGACACCGGTAATCTGCAAAATTTCTTTCGCCGCCGATGAGCCAATTCCATAGATATAGGTGAGTGCTGTTTCGACGCGCTTGTCACGCGGAATGTCTACACCTGCAATACGAGCCATAATGCCTCCTGAAGATTGCTCTTAGCCTTGCCGCTGCTTGTGTTTCGGGTTGGTGCAAATGACGCGCACAACTCCCCGACGGCGGATGATTTTACAATTGTCACACATTTTCTTAACCGAAGGACGTACCTTCATCAGAAACCTCCATGCGGTGGCAGTCAGGGACTGTACCGCAACTATCAGAGTGTAGTAAGTAGTATCGCTTTTTGCGTGTTGAGTGCAATGCTGTGTTCAAAATGAGCGCTGAGGCTGCCATCCGCGGTGCGGACGGTCCACCCATCGGCATCGATCTTGGTCAACCATCCGCCGGCCGTAATCATCGGCTCGAGCGCAATCGTTAGCCCGGACCGCAGGCGCATACCGGTGCCGGCTTTGCCATAATTAAGAACCTGGGGGGGTTCGTGCATGGTGCGGCCCACACCGTGACCGGTGTATTCGCGCACGACGGCAAATCCTCGAGATTCGGCATAGTGCTGGACCGCGGCCGAGATGTCGCCCAAACGCTTACCAGCCACAGCCTGTTCGATACCGGCCCACAAGGCGCCTTCGGTAGCCTGCAACAATTGCTGCGCCTGCTGCGAAATCGACCCTACGGGATAGGTCCAGGCCGAATCGCCCACCCACCCGTGGAGGGTCGCCCCCACATCGATGCTGACGATGTCGCCAGATCGGAGGATGGCCTGCGGGCTGGGGATGCCGTGGACTATTTCGTCGTTAAACGAGGTGCAAATCGAGGCCGGGTAGCCGCGGTAGCCCAAAAACGTGGGCACGGCGCCGTGGCTGCGGATGATGTCCTCAGCGATGGCATTCAGCTCGGCCGTGGAGATGCCCGGCCGCACATTTTGGCGCATGGCCTCGTGCACTTTGGCCACCACTCGGCCGGCGGCTCGCAGGGCGTTGATTTCGCGCGCATCGTGCAAAGTAATGCTAGGCTTTTTGGCAGATGACGGAGCTGAACGTATCATTTTGGCAAAGAACTAACGGATGAAACCTTCGTAATGGCGCATCAAAAGCTGCGCTTCGAGCTGCTTCATGGTGTCGAGCACAACGCCGACGACGATGAGCAAGCCGGAACTGGTAATCAGTAAGGATGAGGTGCCCAGGCCGGGTTGGTTCATCACCATACCCACGAGCCAGGGCAGAATGGCCACGAAGCCCAGGAACAAGGCGCCCACAAAGGTGATGCGGATCAGAACGCTGTTGAGATATTGCTCGGTGCGCTTGCCGGGGCGGATGCCAGGGATGTAGCCGCCCTGACGCTGTAGCGTCTCGGGCAAATTCTGCTGGCGGAAGACCACATCGGTATAGAAGAAGGTGAAGGCCACCACCAGGAAGAAGTATAACAGCCAGTACAGGGTACTGCCAACACTGAGATTGGTAGACACCCAGGTGCCCATGCTGGCGATCCAAGTGGTGGATGAGATCTGCAGATAAGAAGCCAGGGTGCCGGGGAAAATGAGAAGGCTGCTGGCAAAGATGAGGGGAATCATGCCGGCGCTGTTGACGCGAATGGGGACGTGCGTGCTCTGCCCGCCCACCATCATCAGTCGATTGCCGCGCATGGTGCGCACACGCTTGCCGTAGTGTACGGGGATGCGTCGTTGCCCTTCCTGCACATAAACAATGAGGCCGATGGTGAAGATGGTGATGGCCGAGAAGATGACCACCAGCACGACGCCGTTGGTTGATGACAACAGGCCGTTGATACGCGGCCACATACGGCTGACAATACCACCAAAAATGATCAGGGAGACGCCGTTGCCAATCCCTTCTTCGGTGATGATGTTGCCCAGCCAGAGGGCAATGAAGCTGCCTGCCAACAATGAAAGGACGACCGTAAAGGTCAACAATGGACTGACCGAGAAACCGAATTGAGGCAGCACGGGGGCGCCTAACTGGCCGCTGGACATCAAGGCTGCCTGACCATAACCCTGCAAGATAGCCAGGGGGATGGTGAGATAGCTGGTATATTGGTTAATCTTCTGCCGGCCGGCATCTCCGTCTTTGGATATCTCTTGCAGTCGAGGGATGATGGGGATGAGCAACTGCAAAATAATGGAAGCGGTGATGTAGGGATACACGCCCAACGCCATCACGGAGAACCGCGATAAAGCACCGCCGCTCAGCAGGTCGAACAGATTTGCCAGGTCGTTATTAAAAATGTTGGCCAGAGCCGCACGATCGACGCCCGGAACGGGCACCTGCGCCATCAGGCGATAAAGCAGGAGAATCCCCAGTGTAAACAGGAGCTTCCGCCGTAGTTCGGGTAATCGAAAAGCGCTTCGTAAGGCATTCAGCATAACAATTCGTCTCCAGTCACCGGTAAGAGCACCGGCGCGTCGTTAGCGTTCTAAAGATAAGACCTCGACCGTTCCACCAACCGCTTCGATTTTACTGCGGGCGCTGGCCGTGAAACGATGCGCCTTGACATGAACCGCCACCTGAATATCGCCATCGCCGAGGATGGCCACAGGCCTGTGGGCGCCACGGATCAGACCGGCAGCAGCCAGCTCGAAGGGTGAAATCTCGGCCCCGGCCGTAAAGAGATCGGCCAAGCTGTACACATTCACCGGTTGATATTCGACACGGTTGCGATTGGTAAAACCGCGCAACAAGGGTAGGCGCCGCACCAGGGGCAACTGACCCCCTTCGAAATAGGGACCTTTGCCGCCGCCCGAGCGTTTATTCTGACCCTTGGCTCCCCGACCAGCGGTTTTACCCTGGCCGGCCGAGATGCCACGGCCCACGCGCTTGCGGTTTTTGGTGGACCTGGGGGCAGGTTGAAGTTGATGTAGCTTCATGCTGCTTGCTCCTGAACCGTCACCAGATGCCGCACTTTTTTGATCATGCCGCGGATGACGGAATTATCTTCGTGAACGGCTACATCACCCAGGTGATGCAGGCCCAGAGCCCGAATGGTGCCCCGTTGGCGCTTGTCGTAGCCGATAACACTTTGGGTATACGTGATAATTAACTGTGTTTTTTGTGTCTTCGTCGCCATGCTTTATTGCTCCAAATGGTCTTGGATCCAGTGCGGCTGCACTTTGGCCACGGGCACGCCCCGCAGCCGGGCAATCTGTTCCGGGGAGCGTAATTCGCCCAATGCCTGAAAAGAAGCCTTGACCACATTGAGAATGTTGGCGCTGCCCATAGATTTGGTGAGAATGTCTTTGATGCCCGCCGCTTCGACCACAGCACGCACACCACCCCCTGCGATCACGCCGGTGCCGGGGGAGGCCGGCCGCATCATCACTTTGGCGGCACTGAAGCGCGAGGTGATTTCGTGCGGAATAGTGGTACCCACGATGGGAACGGTGATCAGGTTTTTGCGTGCCTGCTGGGATCCTTTGCGGATTGCTTCGCGGACTTCGTTGGCTTTGCCAATGCCCACGCCTACTTGGCCTTTGCCGTCACCCACGACGACAACGGCGCGGAAAGCAAAGCGACGACCGCCCTTGACCACCTTGGCGGTGCGGGCCAGGTGTACAACGCGTTCTTCAAATTCATCTGAGGCTTCGCGGGAACGTCTTCGATCTTGTCTATCAGCCATGCAATTTACTCCTGCTGCTTAAGCAGTCATCAACCGGCGGGTTAGAATGTGAGGCCGGCAGAGCGAACGCCTTCGGCCAGTGCTTTGACGCGGCCATGGTAGGGGAACCCGCCACGATCGAATACGATGGAGGTGATGCCGGCAGCAACAGCACGCTGCGCTAACAATTCGCCTACTACTTTGGCCACTTCGCTCTTGTTTTTGCCTTCCAGTTGCCCGGCGAGGGCAGTATCGATGGAAGAAGCGGCCACCAGCGTACGGCCCACGGTGTCGTCGATGATTTGGGCATGAATATGCCACAAGCTGCGATAGACCGCCAATCGCGGGCGCTGGGAAGTACCACTGATGTGATTGCGCACGCGGGCGTGGCGGCGTTTACGATTTAATGCTCGAAAATGTGTCCTTGCCATATCAATCAACCATTTTAGTGAATGCGTTTGGATGAGCCAAAAGGCTCAGTGATAGGTACCGTTACTTCTTGGCACTCTTGCCGGCTTTAATACGGACAATTTCACCGCGATAGCGGATACCTTTGCCTTTGTACGGTTCCGGCGGACGTAGCGCCCGAATTTTAGCAGCCATTTCGCCAACCAGTTCTTTGTCAATACCGCTGATCGAGAAAGAACGGCCACCCTTATCGACAAGGAAGCTAATGGTTTCGGGGGGATCGATCACAACGGGGTGTGAAAAGCCCAGGCTGAGATCCAGAGAATCACCCTGCATCACCGCACGATAGCCCACACCGACCAGCTCCAGTCCTTTGCTATAGCCCTGAGAGACGCCGGTGACCATGTTTTGCAGCAAGGCACGTGACAGACCATGCAGGGCCTTGTGATGACTACTATCGGTCGGGCGACCGACGACTGCCAGGCCATCGGTGATCGTGAAAGTCATTTCCGCAACAAAGCGACGACTGAGCACGCCTTTGGGGCCTTTCACCGTGACAATATTATCTTTGGCCACCTCGATGGTGACGCCTTCAGGGAGTACAACGGGTTTGCGTCCGATACGCGACATAAATTAACAACCTCCTGACCGCCAATGCAGCGGGAATGAGCTACCAAATGGTGCAAATCACCTCGCCGCCCACACCAGCGCGGCGCGCAGTGCGTCCGGTCATGATGCCTCTGGGAGTGGACAACACAGCCACACCGAGGCCGCTTTGCACCCAGGGGATTTTCCTGCGGGAGCAATAAATGCGGCGTCCGGGTTTACTCACGCGTTGCAAACCGCTGATTACGGGCTTACGGCGATCATCATATTTCAAGTGTAAGCGCAACGTCGGTTGCACTTTGGTTTCGATTACGTCGTACCCGCGAATAAATCCTTCTTCTTTGAGGATGCGGGCGAGTTCCAGCTTCATCTTGTTGCTGGGCATTACGACTTGTTTGTGCTGTGCCATCAAGGCATTACGGGTGCGGGTCAGCATGTCCGCAATGGGATCGGTCATCATGGGCGGAATCTCCTCTTGTTTACCAGCTCGACTTCACAACGCCGGGCAGACGGCCGCGCAGCGCTTCATGACGGAAGCAGATGCGGCACAGTTCAAAGCGACGCATGTAGCCTCGGGGGCGGCCACAGATTTTGCAGCGACTGCGTACACGGACTGCATACTTTCGGCGGTGTTCGCGAATGACAATACTTTTTTTGGCCATGGGTTACAATTACTCCTGACAAGTTAGCGTTTGAAGGGCATACCTAACAAACGGAGCAGTTCTCGACCTTCGTCGTCGGTCTCGGCAGAGGTGACAATGGTGATGCCCATGCCACGTACTTTATCAACTGCATCGTAAGCGATCTCGGGGAAAACAAGCTGTTCCCGCAGGCCGAGGCTGTAATTGCCGCGGCCATCAAATGAATCCGGCGAAACGCCCTGAAAGTCACGGCGGCGAGGCAGGGCGACATTGACCAAGCGGTCGTAAAACGCCCACATATGTTCGCTACGCAACGTGACGCTGGCGCCGATAGGATTGCCTTCGCGCAACTTGAAAGAAGCAATAGACTTGCGGGCACGTCGAATCACCGGTTTCTGGCCTGTGATAGTGGCAATGTCCCGTGCCGCTGCTTCCAGCGCTTTGGCGTTCTGCAAGGCTTCACCCAGGCCGATGTTGACGGAGATCTTCTCCAGGTGCGGCACCTGCATCACATTTTCGTATTGGAATCGCTCCATGAGAGCGGGAATAACTTCTTGCTGATAGCGTTCTTTTATGCTAGACATACAAAACTCCTGTCGCAGGCATTGGTATCGGCATCCTGCGTGTGGCGAAGGGCAGGGGATTAATCTTCGCTGTCCACCAATTTCACGTTCGAAACATGAATGGGCCCTTCGCGCTCAATGATGCCGACCTGGGTGCGAACATTGCCCGTACGGCGTTGATGTTTTTTAATCAAATTCACACCAGCCACGACCACATAGACTTCGTTGGGATCATACTGATTGGAGCGGTTCTTTTTGCGGACAACGGCTTGAACCTGGCCTTTTTCGCCTTTGTAGTTACCGGCGATCACCTCGACGGTATCACCCTTGCGGATGTTGATTTTCATTTTCATAACCTCTCTAAAGCACCTCTGGCGCCAGGCTGACGATTTTCATAAAGCGCTGGTCGCGCAATTCGCGGGCGACGGGGCCGAAGATGCGGGTGCCTCTGGGGTTGTTGTTGGCATCGATGAGAACGGCGGCATTATCATCAAAGCGAATATAGCTGCCGTCGGATCGGCCGATCTCTTTGGCAGTACGCACGACGACAGCGCGCACCACTTCGCCTTTTTTGACCGAGCCACCGGGGGCTGCTTGTTTTACACTGGCAACAATAATATCGCCCACCGCAGCATAACGGCGGGTGGAGCCACCCAGGACGCGAATGCACAGCAGCTCTTTGGCGCCCGTGTTATCGGCTACATTTAAACGACTCTCTTGTTGGATCATCTTGCAACTCCAGGGGCGGGTGAGCTAGCGGACGCCTTCGAGGGTTTCGAGAACCACCCAGCGTTTAGTTTTGCTAAAGGGACGCGATTCGATAATGCGCACGAGATCGCCTTCCTGGCAGGCATTGTTTTCGTCATGTGCCCGGACTTTCTTGTGGGTGCGCACCACTTTGCCATACAGGGGATGTCGATGACTGCGTTCCACGCGCACGACAACTGTTTTATCCATTTTGTTGCTGACAATGATTCCGGTCAGCACTTTTCGTTGTTCTTGGGCCATTTTTATTCTATCTCCGCTGCCAACTGGCGTTCACGTAAAATGGTTTTTATGCGAGCAACATCACGCTCGACAGCCGATTGGCGGTTGGTATCGCGCTGTTGACCGATTGCAATGCTAAAACGCAGATTAAGCAATTCTTCGTGCGCTTCATCTAGTTTACTTAAAAGTTCGCCGTCGGTCAGACTTCTTAATTCATGGGGTTTCATCAACTGCCCTCCTCAGTACGCACGACAAATTGGGTGGCAATCGGCAATTTGTGGGCGGCCAGACGCATGGCTTCTTCGGCGGCCTCACGGGGAACCCCCGAGATTTCGAATAAAATGCGCCCCGGTTTTACCACGGCCACATATTGATCGACAGCCCCTTTACCGCTTCCCATACGGGTTTCGGCAGCGCGTTTGGTAACAGGTTTGTCTGGAAAGATGCGAATCCACAGTTTACCACCGCGACGCACATAACGCACAATCGCACGACGGGCAGATTCGATCTGGCGGCTTGACATCCAACATGGTTCCAGTGCCTGCAGGGCGTAGTCGCCAAAGGCAATGGAATTGCCCCGCCAGGCCATGCCGCGCATGCGGCCGCGATGTGTTTTACGATACTTGACGCGTTTTGGCATCAACATGATAACTACCTCTTTATCCGATGCAACTGCTTGTTACAGCAGAAGCTATCCTGGTAAAATCTCGCCTTTATAAATCCAGACTTTGACGCCGATGACGCCATAGGTGGTTTTGGCAATGAGATCTGCATAATCAATATCAGCACGCAGGGTATGACGGGGAATACGGCCTTCGCGAATAAAATCAACCCGAGCCATTTCCGAACCACCCAGGCGGCCTCCCAGGCGAATCATAATGCCTTTGGCGCCGGCGCGCATCGTGCGTTGGGCCGCATAACGCATGGCCCGTTTGTGTGCCACACGCCGCGACAACTGCTCAGCTATATTCTCGGCCACAAGCTGCGCTTCCAGTTCCGGGGTCTTAATCTCTTCGATATCGACCTTGACGCGTTTGGCCGTCATCTCCTGCAAAGCGGCGCGCAGTCCTTTGACGTTGACGCCTTTGCGACCAATTATGATGCCGGGTTTGGCAGCATGAATTGTGAGGTGCACTTGCTTGGGAGCACGTTCAATTTCAATTTTGGAAATGCCAGCGTTATCAACCTTCTGCTGTACCATGTGTCGGATCCGGCGGTCTTCTTCCAGCAAGCGTGTGTAATCACCGCCTTCGGCGTACCATCGCGACAGATGGTCTTTGATGATTCCCAGTCGGAATCCCGTGGGATGAACTTTTCGACCCAAGATTGGCCTCCTTATTAACGCTCTTCGAGCACTACAGTGATGTGAGAGGAACGACGCAAAACCGGTTTGACCCGACCACGCGCCCCCGGACGAAAACGCTTGGCGGTGGGACCCTCATCAGCATAAATTGCCTGGATCCACATATCTTCCGGCGCCATACTTTCATTTTCTTCAGCATTGGCGATTGCCGATTTCACGACCTTGTGTACTTCCTGCGCAGCAGCTTGCGTCATATGACTCAACATATCAATCGCATCCATTGCCCGCATGCCGCGTACGAGATCGATGATCAGGCGCACTTTTTGTGCTGAGATTCCAACGTATTTACGTTGAGCACGAACTAATAATGCCATAATTCAACCTCTGTTCCGTGAGCCTAGCTGCGAGCAGCGCTGGCTTTTTCTCTCAAGATGTGACCGCGAAAGAAGCGGGTCGGTGCAAACTCGCCTAACTTATGACCCACCATGTTTTCCGTGATGTAAATGGGCACGTGCCGACGGCCATTATGCACCGCCAATGTGTGCCCGACCATCTGCGGAAAGATAGTGGAAGCTCGCGACCAAGTGCGCAACACGCGTTTCTCACCTTTGCGGTTCATTTCTTCGATTTTACGTAATAGCTTCGCATCGACATACGGGCCTTTTTTCAGGGACCTGGACATATTGACACCTCCTAGCGTCGCTTCTTGCCACGACGGCGAACAATGTACTGATCGGTTCTTTTATTACGGCGGGTGCGGTACCCCAGAGCTGGCTTGCCCCAAGGGGTCTTGGGTCCGGCCATGCCCACGGGAGAACGGCCTTCACCACCCCCATGCGGATGCGATGAGGGATCCATGGCGGTACCACGAACTGCGGGACGACGACCCAGCCAGCGTTTACGGCCAGCCTTACCGAGCCTGACGTTCTGATGATCGGTGTTGCCTACCTGGCCGATGGTGGCCATGCACTGCAACAGAACCCGCCGGGCTTCGCCACTGGGCAGACGCAGTTGGGCGTATCCGCCTTCTTTGGCCATGAGCTGGGCGTAAGTGCCGGCGGAACGGGCCAATTGCCCACCACTGCCGGGTTGCATCTCGATGTTATGAACCAGGGTGCCCAGAGGAATGTTGATCAGGGGCAAGGCATTGCCGGGGCGAATTTCGGCGCCGGGGCCAGAGCTTATCACGTCGCTAACCGTGAGACCCAGAGGCGCCAGGATGTAGCGCTTTTCGCCGTCTTCATAGTGCAGGAGGGCAATACGAGCCGAACGGTTGGGATCATATTCGATCGAGGCGACACGGGCAAGCACACCCGTCTTGTCGCGTTTGAAGTCGATCAAACGATAGCGGCGCTTATGGCCACCACCATGATGGCGTACCGTCAGGCGGCCCAGGTTGTTACGTCCGGCCTGTTTCTTCAGGGGACGAAGTAGTGATTTTTCCGGCTTGCCGCGCGTGATCTCGGAAAATGTCGAGACGCTCATGTTGCGCCGGCCGGCAGAAGTGGGTTTGTAGACTTTGATACCCATTGGGGATTACGACTCCTTGGTTAAGCTATCGTCCGAGCCAGGGACGATTGCAGGCGATACTTAGCTTGCTTTGCCGCCTGCAATGGCCAAATGGCATACGCTCGTCGGGGGGATTACACACCCTCGAAGAGTTGGATGGAATCATTTGTTGCCAGCGTCACCACTGCCTTCTTCCACGGGCTCACCCGGACGGTGGTGGAACGACGACTGCGACGACGGGTTTTGACTTTCATATTGATAATGTGGACATCGGTGACCGTGACACTGAAACGCTCTTCGATGGCTTGCTTGACTTGCAGTTTGTTGGCCCGTGTGTCCACTTCGAAGACATATTTGTTGCTGGCTTCTTGCATCAACGTCGTCTTTTCGGTGATAACCGGGCGTTTAAGAACTTCGTACGGGTGCATCTGCATCACTCCTCGGTCTCTTTCCGGCCGTCAGCCAGAAAGGATTCGATCACGGTCAACGATTGCTGCAGCATGATCAGGGTTTCGAAGCCCAATAGATCACGAATGTTGAGATAGTTGACACGCAAGATTTTGACATTAGGGAGGTTACGTACCGAGAGCTCCACATTCGGATTGGTTTCGGGCAGCAGCAAGAGAGTGTTGCGTCCGGTATTCAGGGCTGCCAGCATCTCGACCACAGAACGGGTGCGGGGTTGTTCCAGTTGCAAACCATCGAGCACGACGATTTGCTCGGCGCCGGCCTTCAGGCTCAGAGCCGAACGCAGGGCGGCCCGGCGCATTTTGCGCGGCATTTGCTTGCGATAAGAACGCGGTCGGGGGGCAAAAACGACACCCCCACCCTTCCAGTGCGGGGCCCGGATGGAGCCCTGGCGAGCGCGACCGGTGCCTTTCTGTCGCCAGGGTTTGGCGCCACCACCGCGCGTTTCGCTACGCGTTTTGGTTTTGTGCGTGCCTAATCGCTTGTTCGCCAATTGTCGCACCAGTGCCTGGTGCATCAATGACGTATTGACTTCGGCGGCAAAAATGGCATCGGAAAGTTCTACCGTGCCCACTTCTTGCCCTTGCATGTTTTTAACTGCGACCTGCATCGTAATTACCTTCCTCTCGTCTTGCGGGCGACCGAGACGGTGACCAGGCCATTTTTGGGGCCAGGCACGGCGCCTTTGACTGCCAGCAGATTGCGTTCGGGATCGACTTTGACGACGCGCAGGTTGTGCACGGTGACGCGTTCGTGGCCCATGTGCCCAGGCCCGCGTTTACCTTTGTACACGCGGCCGGGCGTGGAACCGGCGCCTGCGGCACCCGGACTACGTTCACGATCGGACTGACCGTGCGTCTTGGGCTGTCGATTAAAACCATGGCGCTTGATACCACCCTGGAAGCCCTTCCCTTTGGAAGTTCCGGTGATGTCTACAGAGTCGCCTTCGCTGAAGATCACGTCAACCAGGAGCTTTTGGCCCAGGTCGTATTCGCTGAGTTCGTCCTCTTTAAGTCGAAATTCACGGGTTGTTTTCAGCGCCGGCGCTTTGGCGCGTTGCAGATGTCCACGTTCCCCGCCGGCCAGACGTTTTTCAGCGATCTCGCCGAAACCAAGCTGAACAGCCGTGTAGTCATCTATGGGGAGTGTTTTTACGTGGGTGACATAGCAAGGTCCGACTTCCAGTACGGTGACGGGAATCATCACACCTTGCTCATCGAAGATCTGGGTCATACCCAGTTTACGTCCAATAAGACCTTTCATGATCTGCTAGCGGTGATAGAACTGTCAGCACCCTCATGGGCGCCGCATCATTCCATCACCCCACCTCCTTGTCAGGGGTTTAGGGGTTTTGTTGCCAGTGCGGGTTTAGAGTTTAATCTCGA
The DNA here is from genome assembly GCA_013152585.1 of Chloroflexota bacterium. Classification (GTDB taxonomy): domain Bacteria; phylum Chloroflexota; class Anaerolineae; order J102; family J102; genus JAADGC01. The sequence goes on along the minus strand of JAADGC010000099.1, from coordinate 459 downwards.
TATCGACGCCGGCTGGCAAATTGAGCCGCATTAAGTTATCAATGGTTTTGCTGCCAGAGGGAACCACGTCAATCAGTCGTTTGTGTGTTCGAATCTCGAACTGTTCACGTGAGTCTTTGTCAATAAAGGTGGAGCGCATAACAGTAAAGCGCTCGAGTTTGGTTGGCAACGGTACAGGGCCCACAACTTGAGCGCCTGTCCGTTCTGCGGCGTCCACAATCTCGCGGACCGAACTATCAAGTACGCGGTGATCGTACGCTTTGAGCTTGATGCGTATTCTCTGCTTAGCCATTCACAGACCTTCCAGAAGTGGGGAGTAGGTGAAAGGCGAACCACCGTAGCGGTTCGCCTGGATTGATAATTAGGCAATGATCTCGGTGATCACGCCGGCGCCGACGGTTCGGCCGCCTTCTCGAATCGCAAAGTGGCTGCCTGCTTCCAACGCCACGGGCACGATCA
>JAADGC010000166.1 GCA_013152585.1 Chloroflexota bacterium | reverse complement strand
TCTCCCCTTCTCCCCATCTACCGATTCACAGGCAAGGTAAAGGTAAAGCTGCTTCCCCGTCCCACGCCCTCGCTTTGGGCCCAGATGCGCCCGCCATGCGCTTCCACGATATGTTTGGAGATCGTCAGGCCGATACCACTGCCGCCGCTGGCTCGCGAACGGGATTTATCCACCCGGTAAAAACGCTCAAAAAGATGTGGCAGGTCGGCTGCGGGCACGCCCAGGCCCGTATCTGCTACCTCGAAGATCACATATCGGCCATCGTGCTGTGCCCGCACCGTCACACGCCCTCCTGTCGGGGTGTATTGCAGAGCATTGCCCAGCAAATTCAGCATCACCTGCGTGATGCGGGCGGGATCGGCCATCACCGGGGGCAGGTCAGGGGCGATCTCCACGATTAAAGGCACCCCTTTATCCTCATATTGCAACTGTAGCCGTTTGCTGGCGTTTTCGACTAATGTCAGGGGGCGGACGGGATGGGGGTGTAAAGTCAGGCGGTCGGCTTCAGCTCGGGACAGTTCCTGTAAATCTTGTACCAGCCGCTGCAGGCGCATGATTTCTTTTTGTACGTTTTGATAGGTGGCTGGTTCGGCTGGCAACACCCCGTCCGCCAGCCCCTCCATCACGGCCCGCATATTGCTGAGGGGTGTGCGCAATTCGTGCGCGACATCACCGATGAGTTCCATGCGGCGCTGTTCGGTTCGGGCCAACTCGCTCGCCATCTGATTGAAACTGCGCGCCAGTTCGCCCAATTCATCCTGGCTCTGGATCGATACCCGTTGATCGAAATGCCCTGCCGCCACCTCCCGGCTGGCCTGCATCATCGTACGGATGGGCATGATGATGCGGCGGGCCGTAAACAGGCTGATGCCGATCGCTGCCAGCAGCGCCACCGCCGCCGCCGTCAAGGTGATCTCGTTGATGGCGGCGGTGAAATTCTGGCGCAGGTCTGCCACCAGACCGGGATCGGTCATCAGGTGGGATTCCATGCGTTCGATATGCCGTTGGATGGCAGCCGGCGTTTGCATTTGCACGGTCCCCGTCAGCACTATCACCCCGACCAGGATCACGATCAGGTAGGAGAGAAACAGCTTTGCTCCCAGGCTATTGCGTAACTGCACAAGGCCTTTCATGTCGGTTCACTTTCGAAGCGATAACCCACGCCGCGCACCGTGGAGATTGTTTCCGCTGCCGGTGCTGCCGCCGCCAGTTTTTTACGCAGGCGTCCGATGTGTACATCCACAATCCGTTCGTCCCCATAATAATCATAGCCCCACACTTGCTCGATGAGTTGCTCGCGACTTAGCACCCGGCCCCGGTGACGCGCCAGCGCCAGCAAGAGATCGAATTCGATGGGTGTGAGGTCGAGTTCCTGTTCACCGCTCCACACCCGGCGGGCGTCTGGATCGATACGGATGTGCGGGAAAATAAGGGGGGCGGCAGAGAGGGAGCCCCGGCCCCGGCGCAAGATAGCTTCCACGCGCGCCACCAGTTCCCTGGGGCTGAAAGGCTTGGGGAGATAGTCGTCGGCCCCCAGCTTCAGTCCCAGGATCTTATCCATCTCTTCTGCCCGGGCGCTTAACATCAGCACCCACACATCGGATGTTTGGCGCAAGCGGCGCAACACCTCCAGGCCATCTATCTTTGGCAACATGACATCGAGGATGACCAGATCGGGATGGAAGGCGCGTACGGCGTTGATCGCCTGGACGCCGTCGGCGGCCGTGTGCACGCTGTAGCCCTCGCGTTCCAGATAGGCCTGAACCGTGTCACGGATAGTTTGTTCGTCATCGACGATGAGAATGGTTGCGTTTGTCATAGCTGGCATCAGGTGGGAGATAGGGTGTCTCTTTTAATTATAGCGGATGTTCGGGGGAAGTTGGTAATCGGGTGTTCCCTGGTCTCGCCTGCGGCATGGCCGCGCTATATGACCCTTGTACTTATAGGTGATTTTGCGGTAGTCAAATCTTGAATGGTCTGCTAAGCTTGTATTGAGTTTTCTCTCTCTTTCTATTGCATCTGACTTTCTCACTGACCCTCGAAAATGAACGTACACAACATTTATTGGAGGTAATAGCGATGGCGCGTTTGCAACCCCAGCATCGTCTGACTGGATTTCTCGTCGCCTGGTATGGTTTCTATCAATTGATCCATATTGGCGTTAACATTCAAGGTTTGTTCCAACTTTCCGCCGGTTCGATCACTTTTCCGGCGCCACCACCGCCAGGCGGTTGGACAGATCAAGCCATCGCCTTCTTTATCCCCATGGCCTCCCTCGACCTGTTCAATGCCTTTCTCACCATGCTTTTCGTCTACGGCTATTTCACAAGAAGAAAATGGCGATGGTGGCTGGGTATCGTCACTCTCACGGTTTCCCTTTATGCCGCTTTCCTCTTTAATTACGCCACCTGGGCCAGTGATGCCTGGACAGAGGCGACGCGCAGCAGCTATTTGTTCATCAACATCACCTTCTTGCCGGTTGCTGTCCTTTATGTGCTGGTCTTGCTGTGGGCCATGAACGGGCGCTTTGCCCAGACATAGGCCAATTAGCCCTGCATCTATACGCTGATTGACGCTCACTGATACCCCCCGGGAGGTGTATAGTGAGATCAGCATTTCTAGGAGAATATACGATGACTCTATCTGATCACACACTTCCCAAACCAGTCCCTGACAAGAGCCCTTTTTGGCAGGCCCTGGATGAACGTCTCGGCCTGTCAGGTCTGGCTTATCCGGTTCCCGAGTACGCCAACAGCTTGCCTTATGTATTGGGCGGCATCACCTTCTTCGGTTTTGTCGTTTTGATCATTACCGGCATCATTCTGGCCCAGTTTTACAACCCCACCCCCTCGCGAGCGCACGACAGCGTCATTTACATCATTACCCAGGTGCCGCTGGGTGACTTCATTCGCAGCATCCATTTCTGGATGGCCAATCTGGTTGTGGTGACGGCGATTTTACATCTCATACGCGTCTTCACGTCCGGCAGCTATAAACGTCCGCGCGAGCTGAACTGGCTGGTGGGCCTGGGCCTGCTGGCGGTGACGCTTGGTTTCGTTTTCACCGGCACTGTTCTGAAATGGGACCAGGAAGGCGTGGAAGCGCTTGCCCATAACAGCGAGATCGGTGAACTGCTGGGCATATGGGGCGTCTGGTTTACCAGCGAGTTTACCCGTAGCGTGCCCATCCTCACCCGGCTGTATATCGGCCATCTCACTTTGCTGCCGGCGGCTTTCACGCTTTTGATCGCCGGGCACATGTACTTAATCAAATATCATGGCATATCGAAACACGCCACGTTAGAGGCCACAGTAGATGATGACGAGCAGGATGCTGTTTCTTCAAGTTTTACCCTGCACCTGCGCCGTCTCCTTGGTTATGGCTTGATTCTGCTGGCCATTGTGGGTGCCCTGGCGGTGTTTTGGCCAGCCGCACTGGGGCAGGCAGGCATCCCCGGTGAAGAGGTCACGAAACCACCATGGATGTTTTTACCCTTCTATCCTTTGGAGGATGTCGCCGGCATCAATGGTCTGGTGGGAGGGAGTGCTCTCCTTTTCATCCTTCTCGCTCTGGTTCCCTTTGTGGATCGCAGCCGCTGGCTATCACCTCGCAAAAGACGCTGGATTATGATCGTAGGTGTGTTGTTGTTGATTGTGCTCATTAGCCTGGGCAGCTATGCCTGGCTGAGTCGCCCCGTACCTCATCTCATGGAGTAGTTTTGACATGAATAAGTTGACATTCAATTTTCTGGGCCTTTTGGTGCTGGCAACCCTTTCGATGGGAATGGTGTGGTCCCGCCTGAGCGCGATTGTCAGTGGCCAGGCCTCCGCCTCATCCCTGGCCATTGCCGTGGTCAGCACCCTTCTGCTGGTCATAACGCTTAGCTTGCTGGCACGCATCACACTTTTTAGCGCTAAACAACGGGCGATAGTGCTGGCTGCGTCCCCCGAGGAGGATAACCATGTTTAGACAATGGCATCGTTTGTTCCTTCTTGGCGCCTTTATCCTCAGCTTCCTTGTGGCGTTACCTTCAGCGTGGGCCCACGGCGGCGGCGCCATCATCGTGCAGCCCGTCGTAGCAGCGCCTGGCGCCGATATCCAACTGCAAGGCGAAGGATTGGAGGCCAATAGCGAGCTGGAGATCACCCTCATCGGCATGGGCTATGATGCCGTGCTGGGCACCGTCACCGTCGCTGCTGATGAAAGCTTCCGGCAGACCTTTTCGCTGCCCGAAGATGCCTCCCCAGGCGTCTATCAAATTCAGGCAAAGAGCGAAGATGACGACACGTACACCACCGAGATTACCTTGGAAGCAAAGAGTCCATCAGCAGCAGGAATAACTCAAACAGCGGAGCCGTCCGCCGAGCCCATGCAATTGGAAAGAGTTCGATCTCCGTGGGAATGGGCCATCATTCTGATTAGTGTGATCGGTAGCGCCGCCCTGGGAGCACTCCTCGTGCTGTGGAAGTAGCTCCCTTGTCATTGGTCAGTCTACGAATCCGATGCCGCTGCCGGCGTAAAGGCCTGGCCGCTGAGATAACCAACATACGCCGGCACCAACGGCAACACACAGGGAGAAAGGAAGGAGAGGAGGCCCGCCGCCATGGCGATGAGATAGGTCGGTGTGGCGGCTTCGCCCAACGGCAGGTCGAGGAACAGCCCATTCTGTTGGGCCCAGATAGCGATCAACGTGAGGCGATTGGTCACCAGTAACAAGCCGATCCCGATAAGAAACAGGCCGCTGACGATCTGGAAGCTGCGCATATGACGTCGTAGCTTTCCTAGTGCCTGCGACGAACGCTCGATCCCCAGTCCGATCAGCAAAAAGGGAATGCCCAGTCCCAGGGCATAACCGCTTGTCAATACCATGGCCTGTCCCGACATATCCGCACTGAAGCCCATGGTCAGAATCGCCCCCAGGGTGGCGCCAATGCAAGGCGTCCAGCCTGCTGCCAGCACGACGCCCATGAAGAGCGATGACAAAGACTGGCTGCGGCTCGTCTTCCGGTGCAGTTGCGGACGTGTATCAGCGTAATACATCCAGGGCAATTGGAGTATGCCGATGGTGGCCAGCCCGAAAAGGATGATCACAACACCGCCGACGCGGGCAATCAATATCTTGTAATCGCCAAAGGCTTGCCCCAGTAGCGTGGCGGCGCCCCCCCAACCCACGATAAAAACGAAGGAAAAACCTAAAACGAACAAAACGGCATGATAAAATGTGTTATAGCGCTGAATCAAAGAGCGCAGGGAGGAGGTAACTTGTGACATAAAATGGAATATGCTCTCGGTGAGATGTGCGGCGCTGTGAACCAGGCGCGCTTGTAATATCGGTGTAATAGTATGCCCTATGACGCTCCCATTTGTCCAGGGGCATTTGACCCTGATAATCATAGCGTAGCCTCCGGCCGCAAATCTTCATCAAATTGTCACATTTTCTTCAATATAGCTTCATGATGCTACTGTAAGCTACACAATTGTTGGCCTTCATGGGCCAGGGCACGTGATGCCCTGGCCGGCCCAACTGCACCTGAGAACTCTCAGTTTTTCATAACACCCACCATCCCCACTCTGGAGATGCTATGTCCCTACGTTCTCTGTTTTTGATTCTCTTGATGATGGCCACGGCGGCGATTGTGGCGGCCTGCGGAAGCGACAATTCAGCGAAGGTCAACACCATCGTCCTCGCTCCCGAATCGCAACTGCACCCGGACTTGCAATCTGCCCCGACCGAAGTCAAAGAAGCCTATCGTTTCGCCCTGGCCAACAAAGAACTGCTAGAACAAATCCCCTGCTTTTGTGGCTGTTCTGCAGCGGGGCACACCTCAAATTACCGCTGTTATGTGGTTGAAGACGGAGAACCCGGAAGCGTGATTCAGTTCGAGAATCACGCCTTGGGCTGAGGCATCTGCGTCGACATCACGCGTGACGTGATGACAATGCTCGAACAGGGTAAAACAGTGGCGGAAATGCGCACAGTAATTATCGATCGCTACGGCAAATTCGGTCCCTCCACAGGGCCGTAGGCGGCCCCTGGCACCGCTCTTTCCCATGACTCAACGATCCCTCCTCCTCGCTGTCCTCAGCACCCTCCTGGCCCTGGCTGCTTTGCTCATTCCTTTGCCCGCGGTCAGGCCCCGGCCGCAACAACGACAGATTCATCTTAACGCCCGCATGTTCGCCTTCGAACCTGGTAGCGTCAAGGTCAACCAGGGGGATACCGTGACCCTGGTGCTGCATTCTCAGGATGTGACCCATGGCATCTACCTCGATGGCTACGATGTCAATATCAAGGCCGAGCCGGGGAAGCCGGCGCAGGCCACCTTTGTGGCCGACCGGCAAGGCAAGTTTCGTTTTCGCTGTTCAGTTACCTGCGGGGCCATGCACCCTTTCATGATCGGCGAACTGGTCGTGGGCCCGAACCTGCCTTTTTGGCGGGCCGTGGTCGCTTTGCTGATCGTGGTTGCTGGCTCTATACTCACCCTTCGCTCCGCTGCTCCCCAGGCAACGCCCCATGTCTCAGCCTCCGATCAAGCAACCCGGTAGCAACTGGCGCTTTGAGCTCACGCGCCTTCCCTTCCTATACCGTCTGTTGCGCTGGCGTCCCCTTCAATTCACCCTCACCCTCATCACCCTGTCCTTCTTCGTGCTGGCTCTTCTCACCAGCTTTTTGGGCACACCGGTGGGGAACCGTAACTTCAGTATCATTTTTGTGTGGATCGTGTGGTGGGCATTGGTGATCATCCTGCTGGTGCCGGCCTTGGGCCGGAGCTGGTGCGCCATCTGTCCTATCCCTGCGCCCGGTGAATGGTTGCAGCGCCGGAGTTTCATCCATCCCCGCCGTCGCAAACTCTGGACACTGGGCAAACGCTGGCCGCGCCGCCTGAAAAACATCTGGCTGCAAAACTTCTCCTTCCTGGCCATGGCCCTGTTCTCGGCCATCATCCTCACCCGCCCCGTAGCCACCGGCCTGGTGCTGCTGGCCTTCATCCTCCTGGCGGTGGGCCTGAGCCTGGTATACGAACGACGCATCTTCTGCCGCTATGTGTGCCCGGTAGGCGGCTTTATCGGCCTCTACAGCATGGCCGCCCCCATCGAGCTGCGCGTCAAAGATATCGAGGTCTGCCGCGCACATAGCACGAAAGAATGCTATGTGGGCAGCGAGCATGGCTTCGGCTGTCCCTGGCTGGTGTTTCCGGGCAACCTGCAACGCAACACCTACTGCGGCCTGTGTACCGAATGTCTGAAAACCTGCACCATGGACAATGTGGCCGTGAATCTGCGTCTGCCCGGGCTCGATTTCTTTGTGGCCAAACAACGCCGTCTGGACGAAGCCTACAAAGCCTTCATCATGCTGGCCTGCGCCCTGGCCTATTCGGCCGTGCTACTGGGGCCCTGGGGCGTGCTCAAAGATGCCGCCAACTTCGCCAGTCTCGATGGCTGGCTGATCTATGCCGCCGTTTTTTTGGCCTTCAACCTCCTGATCCTGCCCGGCCTTTTTTATCTGACCACACTGCTCAGCCGTAAGCTGGGGGCCAGGGGAGAGATTTCGGCCCGTGCCTACTTCATCGATCTCTCCTATAGCCTCATTCCTCTGGGGCTGGCCGCCTGGATTGCCTTTAGCCTGGGCTTCGTCCTGGTGAGCATCAGCTATGCCCTGCCCGTGATTGCCGATCCCTTTGGCTGGGGATGGAACCTGTTCGGTCTGCGGGATATGCCCTGGACGCCCATCGCCCCCGGTCTCATCCCCTACATGCAGGTACCTGTGCTCCTGGGCGGGTTGACATTCTCTATCTACACCTTGTGGCGCATCCTGGGCGAACACGGGCGCGAACGCCTCACCCGGGCCGCCCTGCCACCTGCCTTTTTCCTCACCCTTGCCACCTTCGGTTTTTTGTGGCTCTATCTGGGATGAGTGCCCCCTATGCCTGACAACTCAGCCCCTAAGCCCTACCCTTCCTTCCGATCCCGTCCGGAGCGCATCGCTCTGGTGCTGGTGCTCCTGGCTGTGGTGGGCATTCCCCTGGCCGTGCTGGGCACCCAATATGGCCTGCGTCCGCGACTGGCGCCCATGCGCACCATCGAACTGGTGGGACGACTGCCCAGCGCCGAACACGGCGGTTGGACACCGGATACTATCACCGTGTTCAAAGGCGAACGCGTCCGCCTGCTCCTGACCAGCGCCGACGTGGTGCACGGCTTCGCTGTGCCCAAACTCGGCATCGAGACCGACGCCTGGGTGGAGCCGGGCAAAGTGCTGGAAGTGATCTTCACCGCCGAACAGCCCGGCCGCTATGAATTCCTGTGTACGGTGTGGTGTGAGACCGGTCACTGGCGCATGAGAGGTGTCATCGAGGTTATCGATCCGGACGACGCTGTTGCGACCCTGCGTGATGTATCCCCACCGACCACCAACTGGATGGAAACGGGTATCGACATCGACGCCGAGCATCCCGGCGAGAATGCCCCCTCGCAACCTCCCGACGCCCGGCGGGGAGCCGAGCTGTGGGCGCGGCTCGGCGACCGTCCTTTCCCCGAGCACTTCGCCGATCTCGACCCTCGCCTGCTCAGCCCGTCCCACGCCTTCGCCCGCCTCTCGCGGCCGGGGACGGCGCTCGGGGCCCTGACCGGCAGCCTGGGCGCAGAGGAGCGCTGGCATCTGGTCGCCTATTTGTGGTCCCTGAAGGCCGCCCCCGATTCGCTGCTCCGTGGTGAGTACTTGTATCAGCGCGACTGCACGGGCTGTCATGGCTCTTTGGGCCGGGGCGATGGCCCTGGCGCCCACCCCGACCTCAGCCTCGACACCGCCTCCGACATGGCCCGCCCCGCTACAGATTTCACCGATCTGCGAGCGCAGGCCGGTGCGTCGGACATGCTCTATTACGGCAAGCTGGTGCGGGGGGGGATGGGTACCACCATGCCCTATTGGGGCCGTCTGTACAGCGAAGACGACCTGTGGGCGGTGATCGCCTATGTGCGGAGTTTTGCCTTCAAGCGGGACTAAGTGCACGTCTAAAACTTTTCGTTTTGCTCTTGCTGACTGAAGTCAGGCTCTTCAGGCCTGCGGCCAGGAGTCGGCCTTCGCCGACTCTCCCTGTGGCGAAGATGGGACGGCGATGGCCGTTTCCCGGCGCAAAGCGTCCAAAGAGCCCGAGCCTGCCCTCGAGCGCCGTGAAGGGTACCCTCGGCCAGGAGTCGGCACCAACCTGGGGGCTTGCCCCTGCCCGCCGGGGCGACCGCAAGGGTGCGCCCCTACGTGCTGATTGCCGCCGGCAAAACGAAGTGAAACACGCTCCCCCGGCCCGGCCCCTGGCTTTCTGCCCAGATGCGGCCGCCATGCGCCTCCACCAATTGCCTGGCAATGGCCAATCCCAAACCAGTGCCACCGCTAGCCCGGGCCCGTGATTTATCTGTCCGATAAAATCGTTCGAACACATAGGGCAGGTCTGCGGCCGAAATGCCTGCACCCGAATCTCGTACCGAAACCTGCACCCAGGACTTCGTACCAGCCCGATCCACCTCCTGATCCTCGGCCACTGCACAGCGGATATGGATGGTTCCCTCGGCAGGGGTGTGTTGCAAAGCATTGCTCAGGAGATTGCTCAGCACCTGAGCCAGTCGCTGCTCGTCGCTTTGTATCAAAGGCAGGTGGGGAGAGACATCCCAGGTCAGGGTGATTCCCTTCTCGGCGGCCTGGGCCCGAAAGTTTTCACACACCCGTTCAATCAACTCCCCCATATCCACATCGCCCAGCTCAAGCGATAATTGCCCCGCCTCGGCCAGGGAGAGCACTCGTAGATCATTGACCAGACGCGTCATCATCAGGGTGTCCTGATGTAAAGAGGCGATATTTTCTGGCGACAATTCGTAATAGCCGTCCAGCATCGCTTCCAGATTACCCTGCATCAACGTCAAAGGCGTGCGCAATTCGTGAGCGATGTCGTTTACCATGTTCCGGCGCAGGGATTCCTGTTGGGCCAGGGCATCGGCCATGCGATTGAAGGCGACGGCCAATCGCCCCACCTCATCCTGGCTGCGCACGTGGGCCCGTTGATTCAGCTCGCCGGCAGCCAGTGCCTCGGCCGCAGCCGTCACTTCCCGCACAGGCCGGGTGATCTGGAAAAAGAGCAACGATCCCAACCCTAAAGCCAACATCCCCGTGGCCAACGCCGCCCAAAGCACGGCCAGGTTCACCGAGTGCAGGAAATCGGCGTCCAGAGGATTGAGCGCCGGTTCGATCATCGACCCCACGAGCACCGTGCCCACCTGTTGGCCTTCTACCACCACCGCCTGTCCCACACTGAGGTGATCGTTGGGATGGTGTTCGCCCAGCGTGGCACCGGTCGTGTCCGCGACCACGGTGCCCTGGGTATCGACCAGGACGACTCTGTCTCCTCCCATACCACTGCCCCGCATCATCTCGATCATCTCTGCTGTGGTGATTCCCCCCATTTGCGTCTCACTCATCATCATACCAGGTCCCATCATGGCCTGGGTTTCCGGGGAGAGGACGGTTTCTACGCCCGCCCAACTGCCCTGCCGGGCATAATAATTGGCGAGCACGCCCGCCAACTCTTGCGCCTGCAACAGATCCCCGCTGCGCACGAAGCGCTCGAATTGCGTGGACACACTCACATTGATGGCCACAATGGTGGCGATCACGCCGGCGATGATGACCAGCGTGAAGAGGCTCATGAGCTTGAGCCACAGGCTTTTACGCATCGTCTCCCTCTGCCAGTTTATATCCCACACCTCGAACCGTGAGGATATAGCGCTGGCGACGGGGATTATCGCCCAGGGCTTTACGTAGATTTTTGATGTGGGCATCAACGGTGCGCTCGAAGCCTTCGTAGCTCTCCCCCTGCACAGCATCCAATAATTGCAAGCGGGTAAAGACTCGCCCCGGCTGGCGAGCCAGCGTAGATAACAGGTCAAACTGAAGCGTGGTCAGATTCAGCGGGCGCCCCTTGAGTGCAGCCTGACGCCGGCCCATATCCAGGCGGATGTCACCGGCGGTAATGATTTCGGACACAGGAGTGCTCGTTTCCACCGGGGCGGTACGTCGTAGCACTGCGCGCACCCGCGCCACCAGTTCTCGGGGGCTAAAGGGCTTGATCATATAGTCATCGGCGCCAAGTTCCAGACCGACAAGCCGGTCACCCTCTTCGACTCGGGCCGTGAGCATGATGATGGGGACATGACTGCTACGGTGCATCGCTCGCGCCACATCCAGCCCATCGATCTGGGGTAACATCAAGTCCAGGACCACCAGATCAGGTTGTTCAATATGAAAAACGTGCAATGCTTCGGCGCCGTCGTAGGCGACCACCACCTCGTAACCGGCGCCCTCCAGATAGGTGCGCACCAGCCTCACCACCCCCATTTCGTCATCGACAACCAATATTTTTCGTGACATCGGCATCCTCTCCGTTCATGTGGTCGGCATCCTCTGCACAGGGTTATGATAACACAAGCCAATGACAAAGCGGCAACGTGTTTTCCTGCGCCCGCCGGGTGGGCGGCGTTAGGCACTTCACTGTTGCTTTCCTGCCCACAAAGACGGGCCAGATCGGGGTTCCCGGCCCGTCGTGATAAGACAAGGCGTTAGACGCCGCAACTGTTGCCGCTGCTGGGCGCTTGTTCCAGCAGGTTGTTGTCGGCCAGCCACTGATGCACGGAACGAAAACCGCTGCTCGAGAAGGTGGCGGCGCTCACGGCTTGTTGGGCGTTGATCTCGTCGAAGTCCTGATTTTTGGAGGCCTGGAAAAAGCGGGCCAGTTCCTGGCTTTGCTGGGGGAACCAGAAGGCATTGGCCCACTTGGCGGCCTCGAACATGGCGTTGGCATCGGCGCCCTGGGACGCCATCAGCTCCAGCAAACCCAACATCGCCATGCCGTGGTTGCAATCCGGAAAAGCGGTGGGGTTGTTGCAGCAGGGACGATAAACGGCTGCTGCCACTTCTTCCAGCAGGGCCTGCTGTTCTGGCGTCAGGGAGATGAGCTCGCTGGCGGCGTAGAGTTCGGCCGGTTGTTTGCTGCCGATTGTCCACCCGCCGGTAGAGGCAAAGCGCGCAATCTGTGCTTCACCCCCATATTGCATCATGGTCCCTTCCGTTAAGATGGGATTCTTGTTGACCAGGCCCAGTGCCCACAGGAAATTGAGCAGGAAATAAGCGTTTTTGGCGTTCATGACAATCGGCTCATCGGTTCCTTTCTGCAGGATGGCCAGTTGTTTGGTGCTGAGCGGTTGTCCTGCCCGCTGGTAGATGGCGGTGAATTTTTCAAAGTCGATGCCGCCGGTTTCCAGAAGCCGGGGGCCCAGATTGCTGTAGCTGGCGGCTAACTGGTAATGGGGGGCACTGACGGCCGCCGGGCTTGCGGGCTGAGCGGTGGCAGTCTCCTGGTTGGCGGCTGCGGATTCTGCGACCGGCCGGTCGGCAGCCGCGGCAGTCGCGGCGGTTTCTGATGTGGCGGGCCGCTGCACCGTGGTGTTATCGGGCAGGATCGCCCATTCGTCCGCCTGCCGGGCCAGGATGTCGGCTACGGCCGCCTCGAACCGTCGAGGCAGGATGGTGACGCTCATGAGAAAGCCGCCTAAAATGCCCAGGGTGAAGCTTAAGAGCAGTGCCAGAGCGAAGATAACCGTGCGGGTGGGGGGAGATGCTGGCAGAGAGGGTTCTACGGCTGGGACTTCCATGTCGGGCCCGGCGGCAGGCGTATCGTCAAGCTCCAGCATGGTTTCAGGTTCGGTCATGATCTGTCTCCTGAGTGTGTGGGGGGGACGCCAGACCAGCGAGGGCGTCAAGTGATGGTGAGTCGACAAGCGTCCGTCTCATGGCGTCAAGACCCCGCAGGGTACGCACTGCGGGGTCACGACCGAGGCTGACGACAAAGGGCTCTTTTTTTCTCGGCGTCTCTGCATCTCGGCGTTAAAATCTGACCGCGTTATTCGCGCTTTCGGCGCTCGACTGCGGGCGGTCTGAGGCGCCGCCTCGCCAGGTACTCATGAGGCGGATTCGGGCCGTGGGAGCACGTTGGCGGTGAATTCAACCTTGGCGTCGGGCAGGTCGGGGTCGTTGCTGCTGAGGAAGACCTGACGGGTGACCGTGCCGGTTAATTCGGGGCCGTGGGCGCCGGAGTCGAATTCTATGTGAAGAGTGCCGGATGCGCCCGGTGCGATCGTCATGGGCTCCAGCGTGGCGGAAGTGCAGCCGCATGTCGTGGATACCGTGTCAACGACGAGCGGTTCTGACCCCGTGTTTTTTACCAGCAGATCTTTGCTGACGATGACGCCGTTGACGACATCGTCGAAGCTAAATGAGGTTGTTTCCAGTTTGATCTGGGGCTGGCGGGGCGCACACGCCGATACGACAAGGGCCAGGATCAACAGGATGAGAGCCAGGAAGGGCCAGCGTGGGTGATGGCGAAGAGTTGACATAATCATATTAGGAAGAGCTGACGGAGGCTTGAATCCAGATTTCCATCTGGCTGTTTTTGGGATCGTTGTTTTCGATGATCAGGCCACGACGAACGGTTTGGCCTCTCACATCGTGGAAGCCGGCGTCCAAACGCAAGGTGACGACGGCACTTTCGCCCGGGGGAATCACGGCGGAGCTGAGATCGGCAGTGGTGCAACCGCAGGTGGTATAAGCCCGGCTGATAGTCAGAGGCGCTTCGCCGCTGTTGACGATGACGAAGTCGTGTGTGACGATATCAGTGGCGCCGATGCTTTTGAAGTCATAAGTGGCGGTGGGGATGGAGATAGCGGGTTGGGGGCCATCTTTGGGTAAGAAGGGGATAGGTTCTTTAGGGGTGCCCGGCATATCCATCTCATGCACGGCGTGCAGGGGCTGATCGTGATTGATGGGCGCTGTAGCCAGATCAATATTGGGGGATTTCTGGCCTGGTAACACAAACAAATAGACCACCAGGCCGAGTACAATCACAATGCCCAGGCTGAGCAGGGCAATCGACCTGCGTTGCTGTTGGCGCTGCTTCTTGATGTGCTCTTCCCGCAGGCGTCTGCGGGTGTTCGTGGGTTGGATGGTGGTTGGTTTACTCATCGATTCTTGGCTCCTCTTAAGTAATGGAAGGTTAGGGGGTTCCTCTGGTATGGCGAAACGAATGTAGCGGGGGGCTATCAGGCACTACACTTCCAAATCGTAGCAGTTCCGTTCCTTTAACGGGAGCGCCATATGGCCTATGTTGTGAAATTACAGGCAAGGTAAGCCAGGGCTGGATACGGGCAAACATCAGCCATTCGGCGCGTAGCCTCTGCGACAGATAGCCCTCCTTTGTGGCGGCGCCGTCCTGTAAAATGGGTATATCATTATGTTTGCGATGATGGCTCTGCTGTCATCTCCATGTGTTCCCGGTAAAGTACTATGCCTCAGACTAAAACATTGCTTGAACTTCCTTTTTCCAGTGAGCGGGCCATTGCCTGGGTCGACAATTGCTTGTCGCGCGCCGGCTTGAGCGTCATGCGTTCGTTTGACCTGGAGTCGGTGCGCTCTACGCAGGAGAAACGATGTCCGTGTCCGTATCACGGCACCAAAGCGTGTGATTGCCGGCTGGTGGTGCTCCTGGTTTATACGGATGTCGACGCCCCCCCGGTCACCCTGATCGTCCATGGCCATGATGATTTTTCCTGGCTGGAAACGTCTGAGTCCGCTGTGCCCACGGCGATAGATACCCTGCAAAGGATCGTACAGGCTTTGGGAATGGAACCTTTAGCCTCGCTTCAGCTTCTTTGACCTGCCTATAGGCCAAACTGCCTACGCTCCCTGGGCAGCATGGCGCTGCCTTTCAGCCGTGCCATCGGCTAGAATGGGACAAACGTGATCGAGCGACTGATTGCCAACTGTTTCACAGGCAGTTCTCTCGATACGTTCATTCATCGGACGTTCTGGCGAACCTAGGGTTTCGCTTGACGTATAACGCTTCTTCTTCTTCCTCCCTCGTGAGACCGGGAATATGCCAGTATTCCCGGTCTACACCTTTCAGTCCTGTTTCTTTCTCAACCAAAAGGTGTTCATGATGACAAATCTTAGCAACCATAAGACCGCTGATCCGCATTGCCATGTTCCCCGCTACGAAAAAGCATTTGATGCTGACGAGCTGACCCACGCTTATTCGGCGTTTCTATCTGTGCAGGGCATGGGATGTCCCAGTTGTGCCACGCGTGTGCACAACAACCTTTTGCAACTCGAAGGCGTGTATGCTGTCGAAATCGATCTCGAGCGGGCACTGGCTCATGTCCTTTTCAATCCCTCTCGCACGCCTGTTGGATCGCTACCGCCGGCGGTGGCACTTGCTGGCAACGACGGGCGACACCACTACAGTGCTCAACTTTTGGGCGTCTATGAAAGTACGGAGTGAATCAAAGCATCATGTCTGAAAAACAACTATCTCTCCCCGTAGAGGGCATGACTTGCGCTTCTTGCGCTTCCCATGTGGGACGCTCGTTGCGTAAGGTGCCGGGTGTGCGCGATGCCCTGGTCAATCTGGCCACCGAACGGGCGCTCATCACCTTTACAGACGATGCGGTTCCCCTGCCGAAACTGGTGCAGGCGGTGGAGAATGCCGGCTATGACGTACCGGTCGAAACGCTCGTTTTGCCCATCGGTGGCATGACCTGTGCTTCATGCGTCAGTCATGTGGAGCGGGCACTGCAGCGCCTCGCGGGCGTGGAGAAGGCGGCGGTCAATCTGGCCACAGAAAAAGCCACTGTTTCCTTTGTCCCTGGTATCGTCGGCCTGGAGGATCTCAAAAAAGCCGTGGCAGATGTCGGCTACGAGGTTCTGACCCTGGAAGGAGAAACGGCCACGGAAGATGAAGTCGACCTGGCAGAACGCAAGATGCAGAGCTCCCGCTTTCGGATGCGGGTAGCCTGGGCTTTTACCATTCCCATCATTTTCTGGATGTTCGCCGAGATGTTCTTCGGCATCGTCTGGCCCAATGCACTGGTCTACAACCTGAGCATGATCGTGCTGGCACTGCCCGTGCTGTTCTGGATTGGCCGTTCAACCTACCGTAGCGCCTCGATTGCTGTGCGGCATGGTCACGCCAATATGGATACCCTCATTGCCCTGGGTACCGGTGTTTCTTTGCTCACAGGCCCGGCTTCATTCTTCTCCCCCATCGCCAACTACGCCGGCGTGGCAGCCATGATTATGGCTTTTCATCTCACCGGTCGCTATGTCGAAGAAACAGCGAAGGGGCGAGCCTCACAGGCGATTCGCAAATTGCTCGAATTGGGCGCCAAGACAGCCCGGGTGCTCCGAGAAGGTCAGGAAGTCGAGATCGCCATCGAGGAAGTGCAGGTGGGCGATATCATGGTCGTGCGTCCCGGCGAGAAGATCCCCACCGATGGCGCCGTCGTTTCCGGCATCAGTGCCGTCGATGAATCCATGGCCACGGGTGAATCCATGCCCGTTACCAAGCACCCGGGGGATGAAGTCATCGGCGCTACCCTGAATCAGGAAGGCTTGCTCAAAGTCGAAGCCACCAAAATTGGCAAAGATACCTTCCTTTCACAGGTGATCAAACTGGTGGAACAATGCCAGGGCTCGAAAGTACCCATTCAGGAATTTGCGGATCGTGTGACCGGCGTCTTCGTGCCGATTGTGATCGGTGTCGCACTTCTCTCCCTGCTGGCCTGGCTCTTACTGCCCAACGTGATGGGAAACTTTGTCAATATCGGCGCTTTTCTCCCCTGGGTGAATCCCAATCTGGGCATACTCACACTGGCGCTGGTCTCGATGGTGGCCGTATTGGTTATTGCCTGCCCCTGTGCCCTGGGATTGGCCACACCCACCGCCCTCATGGTGGGCAGCGGCATGGGTGCTGAGCACGGTATCCTCATCCGCTCGGGCGAGGCCATTCAGACCATCAAGGATATCAAGATCGTCATTTTCGACAAGACGGGCACGATCACGAAAGGGAAGCCCGATGTAACCGATGTAGTCCCCGCCGCCGGCATTGATCCCAACATCCTGTTGCAGGCCGCGGCCGAAGCCGAGGCCGGCAGTGAGCATCCCCTGGGGCGCTCTATCGTCAATCGAGCCCAGGCGGATGGTTTGACGCTGGCCGAGCCGGAAGGATTTCAGGCCATCCGCGGCAAGGGCGTTGAGGCGAAGTTCGCCGATCGTCATTTGCTGGTGGGCTCCCGCCGTCTGATGGCAGACAACGGCATCGATACGGCCTCTCTGGAATCGACGCTGATTCGCCTGGAAAAAGAGGCTAAAACCGCCATGCTGGTAGCCATCGATCGGCAACTGGTAGGCGTCATCGCCGTGGCCGATACGATGAAAGAAGACTCGGTAGTAGCCATTCAGGAATTGCGCCATATGGGTCTGCAAACAGCCATGATTACCGGAGATAATCAGCGTACGGCCGCCGCCATTGCCCGTGAGGCCGGTATCGACCATGTGCTGGCCGAAGTGCTCCCCGACGGTAAAGTTGCGGAAGTACAGAAGCTTCAGGGACAATATGGCTTGGTCGCCTTTGTCGGCGACGGCATCAATGATGCCCCGGCTCTGACACAGGCCAATGTAGGCATCGCCATCGGTACCGGCACCGACATCGCCATCGAAGCCAGCGATATCACCCTGGTACGCGGCGAACTGACAGGCGTGGTCGAGGCCATCAATCTTAGCCGCTTCACCTTCCGCAAGATCCGCCAGAATCTCTTCTGGGCCTTCTTCTACAACGTAGCCATGATTCCGCTGGCCGTGATTGGGTGGATGCACCCTGTGCTGGCCGAAATCGCCATGGCCACCAGCTCTATTACCGTGGTTACCAATGCCAACCGCCTACGCAAAGAGGATATCCGCCCCTCTTATCTGCGAGCGACGTCCACGGCGCCGGCGCCCGCCGCGGACTCTGTACCCCGCACAGCGGAAGTGACAGCGTAACCCACATCGCTCCCGGTGCAGTGGCCCAACTGCGCCAGGAGCTCTCTCCCAGTTGATTGGATGGACACCCCATTGCAGCAAGACATCCAGCAACGCCTACGATGCGTTGCCGGGCATATCCATGGCGTATCGGCCATGGTTGGCAAGGATCGTCCTATTGCGGACATCCTGCTGCAGACGGATGCTATCGAAGGCTCGCTGCGTGTCATCCGTCGCCTGTTGCTGGAAACAGCGCTGGATAACGTGCTGCAAGACCTGGCCGGCAGTCCTGTGGAGACACGTGAACATCTTCGTTCGACCCTCGTTGCCCTTCTGGAACATTCCGGGCGCAACGGTTAATGTTAAACTCACTCTTCTTCTTACTCATGGAGGTAAGTTCCAATGGCTCAGGTAAAAGATCCCGTCTGTGGTATGATGGTAGACACCGAAACCGCCAAGCACAAAGCCGAACATCAAGGTACCACCTACTACTTCTGTGCTCCAGGCTGTAAACAAGCTTTCGACAAGGAACCCAAAGCGTATTTGGCTAAAGGGGATTCCCATGAAGGGCACGAACAACACGGCCATCATGGGAGCCACTGACAATGGCCGGGCCGGGTAGCGCCGAACGTCTGGCTCTTCCCGGCCTCATAGCTGTTGCCCATACCAAGACATAGTGCGGTTCCTGGCTGCATGACTCTTCTGGCGCCTCGGTGTGTCAGGAGTGGTGTGTAGGCCGGGAGCCGCACTATGTCTTTGTCTAGAATGAGGTGGTCACCGATCGGCACGATTCCTTAGCAGTTACATTATCGGCTTGTCATATCTTTCTTGTACAATAGAAGCAGTTCTTGCTATTTCGTAAGCACATCAGGACATTGGAATATGAAGGATCCCCAAAACTGGCAGGCGGAGACAGAGAGCGCCCGCCGAGAACAACCAATTCGAGTCGTTCTGGCAGATGACCATGCCGTCGTTCGCGCTGGCATCCGTCAGTTTTTAGAACGCGCTGGCGACATCATCATCCTCGCCGAGGCCGATGATGGCGAGCAGGCGCGTGTTTTTATCGAGCATTATCGCCCCGATGTGGCTGTATTGGACATTCAGATGCCACATGCTACCGGCATCGAGGTCACGCGGTGGATTCGGCAGCGACATCGCGAGATCGGCATCCTGATTCTGACAGCTTACGATGACGATCCGTATGTGCTGGCCGTGTTACAGGCCGGCGCCAATGGCTATGTGCTCAAGACAGCATCGCCGGCTGAGATCATCGGAGCTGTGCGTGATGTTTACCAGGGCAAGTCGGTATTAGACCCGGCTATCACGCAGACAGTTCTGGGGCATCTGGGGGGCCAACACCAGCTTGGTCCGGTGGAGAAGCTGACCAAGCGCGAGCTGGAGGTGTTGAAGCTGGCGGCCAAGGGATTTACGAATAAGGCGATTGGCGTGCAGTTGGGCATTAGTGATCGCACTGTTCAGGGGCATCTGGCCAAGATTTACGGCAAGCTGCAGGCCGGCAGCCGCACCGAGGCCGTCATGCGAGCGGTCTTCCTGGGCTGGCTACCCCCCGAGTTGGGTGAGTTGGAGTAAGGCGGTATGAAGTGGCCGAAGCTACGGCTCATTCCGGCCGAGGGGCTGCGTTGGCGGGGGCTCAGTTTGCAGTTATTTGTGGTGACGGTGCTGCCGCTGACGGTGTTGTTGCTGGTCGTAGCTTTTGGCAGCGTCTCCCTGCATCAGGGCGCCATGCGTTCTCTTGTCGGCGAACGTGATCAGCGGGCGGTGCGTACATCGGCTTTTGCCCTGAATGAACAGATACGGCATCGGGCCTCGATGCTGACAGAACTGGCCCTACGTGCTACCGGTGCATCTCAGGCAGATATGATCCTGAACACGACCCCGGAACTCACCAATGACTTTGACCTGGGTGTCGCCTTTTATGATCGCAGCGGGAAGCTGCTGGCTGCCACGTCAGAGGCCAAGTGGGCAGAGCCGAAAGAGGCGGTGTTGGCGGATTGGCTGAGCGGGATTGTGGTTTCGGCCGATGTACAGGCTGTTTTTTCAGCGCCTATGGTTGATGCCAACAGCGGCAACATCATTTTACTGGCTGCTGCGGGTTCGCCAGGAAGGCCTGTTGCCGTGGGTGCGTTTTCGCCGGCAGCGATGACCCGTTCGGTGCTGGCGGGTGCGTTCGGCGCCAGCACAGGCAGCAACATCTTCCTGGTCGATGCCAGCGGAACTGTGCTATACGCGGCGGGCTCGTTAACCTCTGATGATGTGAATGTGTTGTGGGAAGGAGCGGCGCAGGCGCTCAGGGGGGACCACGGCGCTTCTTTTATTCAAACGGCCACGGGTGAGCAGGTGTTGACGTATAGCCCTGTGCCCTCGGTTGGGTGGGCACTGGTGGTGGCAGAACCCTGGAAGAATGTGGCCAGCCCCTTTTTGAGCAGAACCCTGGTGGGACCACTGGTGTTAGCGCCGATATTGGTTCTCGCCCTTATTGCCCTCTGGTTCGGAGCTCGCCAGATCGTGCGTCCTTTGCAGGCGTTGGAAAACAAGGCGGCGGCATTGGCCTGGGGTCAGTTCGATCCTATCGAAGCGTCGGTAGGCGGCATTGGCGAAATCAGGCGCCTGCAGGCGGAGCTCATCCATCTGGCCCATAAAGTGAAACTGGCGCAGAGCAACCTGCGCACTTATATTGGCGCTATCACGGTGGGGCAAGAGGAAGAGCGCAAACGCCTGGCGCGAGAACTGCACGACGATACCCTGCAATCGTTGATTGCACTGAATCAGCGTATTCAGCTCACGCAGATGGAAGCCCACGAATCAGGGTTGGTGGCTGCCCTGCAGGAGCTGCAGAGCCTGACCGTCCAGAGTATCGCGGATTTACGACGATTCGTACGCGCTCTGCGACCCATCTATCTTGACGATTTGGGTTTGGCTACGGCTCTGGCTATGTTGGCCAAAGAGACCAGCCAGGCCACAGATTTGCAGGTGTACTACGAGCAGAAGGGGCCGGAACGGCGTCTGCCCCCGACCACCGAACTGGCCCTCTACCGTATAGCGCAGGAAGCACTCAACAATGTGGTGCGTCATGCCAGGGCGCGGGAAGCGCATATCCGCATGCACTTTCAGCCTGATGCCCTCACCATGACCATTTCGGATGAGGGCGACGGTTTCGAAGTGCCGGATAATCCGGCCGAATTCGCCCGTCAGGGACATTTTGGCCTGCTGGGGTTGCAGGAGCGGGCGGAATTGATCGGCGCCCAATTATTGCTCGATTCGCAGCCGGGCCGCGGGAGCAGCGTTACGGTGATTGCCCCGCTGCCCGCGGGCGATTGAGAATATTCTTGAGCTTGGCGTCCGGGGCCTGTTGGGGGAGTCTGGCAACCGGCCAGCGTGGCGATACCTTTATTTGCCGACCATCGGCTCCGGTGGTCACGATCATATCTTTCACTCAATCTGCACGATCTTTCATCCTCACGCGAAAACCACAATCCGTTCATCATCCGTTCACAAATAGGCTCTAAAATAGCAGATAATTCAAACAAACCTTTTGCCTGCCGGAACACTTCACCGGTGGCAAACATCACAATCGGAGGATATGATGAAAATTTCCCGTAACAAAGTCTTGTTGATCGCAACCATTTTGGTTCTGTCATTCGTCGTTTTTGTCGGCGCTGCCCTGGCCCAAGGGCCTGGCAATGATGATGGCCAGAACGGCTGGCTGCAACAAATGCAGGAAGGGATGGGCACCGAAGCCTGGGGCGAAATGATCCAGAACATGACCCAGACCCATGGCGCCGATTTTACCGACCAAATGCTGCAACAAATGAATGAAACCGGCGGCTGTCATGGTCAGGATGGCTCCGAAGACATGGGCAGCATGATGGGAGATTCATACGGCGACATGATGGGCAGCAGCTTGGGCAATAGAGCGGGTCAGAGTCACGGCTCCATGATGGGCACAACCCTCTAAATCTGAAGGCACCGGGTCTGCCGGTTTAGCTCTCTTATCACCTGTCAATGGCTCGCTTCGGATGAAGCGGGCCATTGGTGATCTGTGCATCTGTGGTGGGGCGGGAGAGCGCCAATGGGCAGTGATGCTCGCTGACCACCGGCCCTGGCACTGGCCGCCGGGCGCAGGATTGCACTATACCGACCTCCTTCTTCCCCACTCTCTGCCACCGAATCACCCACCAAGAACACACACAGCACCGAAAACCCATTCGTTCCATCCTCCTGATTCGTTGTCATATCTGAAGCATATGACAGCGAATAATGGGATGAAACGAATCCCCCGCCGTCCCCACCTGTGCGCAGCTTGGCTCACGTCTGCTCCAAATTGGAGACTCACCCCCTTTTGCCGCCTGGGTACAGTTCAGGCGACGCTGAGTGAACGTCCATCAATTACAGCCCGTTTTGCTCTCACCGACTGGAAGTCGGGCTCTTTAGGCCTGCGGCCAGAGGGCGGCCTTCGCCGTCCGATCTTCGCCACATGAAGAGTCGGCGCAGACCGACTTCTGGGGCAAAGCGCCCAAAGAGCCCGAGCCTGCCCTCGAGTGCCGTGAAGGGTACCCTCGGCCAGCAGAGGAGACGGGGAGATGGGGAGACATGGCCCCCCATGCCATGTTGGGGCGACGACGAGTGCGGCACGCACCGCGTACCCACCGAATCAATTCGGGGCTCGGGGGCGTTCCGCCGCTTGTAGCTCCTTCGCTTCACTCAGGACAGGCCTGCGGGGACAAATGTCTCTGCAACCGGCCCTCGCCGTCAACGCGATCGGTCGCCCTGCGGCGACCGGCGGCCGCAGGCCCTCTAGCCCCGATTTCAATCGGTGGGACGGGCGCGACGCCGGGCGCGGTCACCGTGAGACCCCCTGAGTGCCGGTTCAACCGTCACCTTTTCAGACCACCAATTTGGAACCCACCCCAAAATATGCTATAGTCCTCCCCAATATTGAACATAGTGTTCATATTGTGAACAACCCTGATGACGTGGACGATGCGTTGTCCATTGCATGAATTGCCGAAGCCGTGGAGGAATTGACTTGCAAGCAGATTTTCAGGTTCGACCGCAAATACGGGTATTGAATCAGGCACAGATAGCGAGAATTCACGATGTCTCGTTGCGTATTCTTGCCACCGTGGGGATACGGGTTGATTCGCCAAAGGCCAGAGACATTTTTGCGCGGGCCATCGGCCACTCGAGTGATGAAGACCGCGTGCGCATTCCCCGCGAATTGGTCGAGCAAGCGTTGGCCTCGGCGCCTTCCGGCGTGGATATTTATGATCGGCGGGGGGACTTCGCTTTTCGGGTGGGCGAAAATGGACCAACACGCTTCGGCATCGGCGTGACCGCCCTTTTTTATCAAGATCCGGCCACAGATCGCACAACGCCCTTCAGGCGCCAGAATATGGAGACAATGGTTCGCCTGGGCAATACCCTGGATAGCTACGATCTCGTTTCGACAGTAGGTATCGTGCAGGATGTCGAGCCCGAGGTTTCGGATTTATACGCCACCCTGGAGATGATTGCCAACACCGTCAAGCCCCTGGTTGTTTTGATTTCGGATGAAAACCGTTACGCCGATGTCCTCAGTCTGGCGGCGCATCTGCACGGCGATCTGGCGGCGCGCCCTTTTATCATCCCCTATTTCAACCCCATCAGTCCCCTGCTGATCAACGAAGGAACCACCGACAAGATGTTGCAGACCATCGAGTTGGGCCTGCCTTTCATCTACTCCAATTACGGGATGGCGGGGGCAACAACGCCCATCACGCCCGCAGGGACGTTGGCGCTGCTGAATGCGGAACTGCTGGCCGGGTTAACGTGCAGCCAATTGGTCAAACCCGGCGCCCCCATCATCCTGGGAAGCCTCCCCGCCTTTTTTGATATGCGGGGGATGAGTAGTTTTTATGATACGCATAGCTATTTGATCAACCTGGCGTGCACCGAAATGATGGCGCATTATCACCTGCCCCATTGCGGCACCTCGGGGAGCGGGATGGGGTGGGGGGCCGACCTCATCGCCGGAGGGCACCAATGGATGAACCACCTCACCAGTGTGATGGGGAAAGTGGGATTAGTGCCCTTTGTCGGGGATAATTTCGATTCCAAAGCGTTTTCCCCGACACTTGCCGTCTACGCCAACGAAGTCATTGCCCAGGCCCGCCGTCTGGCGCAGGGATTCTCGCTGAACGATGAGGAATTGGCGCTCGATGAGATTGCGGAAATAGGTTCCGGCGAAAATTATTTGGCCTCGAACCTGACGCTCAAGCACTTCCGCAACGCCTACTACAGCAGCGATATCTGGCCGAACCTGAGTCTGGAGGCGTGGCAGGCGAGAAACCGTCCGCAGCCCGCGGCCTTGCTACGAGACTACACCCAAGAGATGCTGA
Organism: Chloroflexota bacterium; assembly: GCA_013152585.1. Classification (GTDB taxonomy): domain Bacteria; phylum Chloroflexota; class Anaerolineae; order J102; family J102; genus JAADGC01. Next base: position 1,764 of record JAADGC010000166.1, on the reverse strand, counting down.
CCAGACTCCAGGCACCGGCAGACCATGCCGACCTGCTCGCCCGTGGTGAAGCGCTTATCTCCACCATGTGATGAAACAAGATGAGGAAAGACGAAGATCGAATTATCGCGAACGGTTGACTTTTTTCGTTTCGCTGCCGGACACTTCTCTAAACTGCCATTCTTAACGGCTTTTTGAAGCCGATACACATCAAAGAGACGCGGACTTCGACGCAGAAACGGCCATCACACACCCTATATCTTTTGCTCAACAGAGGAGGCAACCGATGCCGGATAACCCCTACCCCGGAGTACAAGCCGTTGCCCGCGCCCTCTCCTTGCTGAATTTCTTTTCGGATGCTCAGCCGGAATGGACTCTGACAGCACTAACCGCCGCCGCCGAATTGAACAGAACAACCGTATACCGGCTTCTGGTCGCCCTGGAAAGCTTTGATCTGGTCAAGCGTGACCCGGATACGGAGCGTTACCGTTTGGGATCAGGCATTATTGCCCTGGCCGGACGAGCGCTGCGGGCCAACCCGGTGCGCACCCTGAGCAGGCCAGAATTGGAAAAATTGGCCGCGGCCACCGACGAAACCGCCACCCTGGAGATCCTGACCGGCTATAATATGCTCATCCTCGATGAAGTCCTTGGCAACCGCTTCATACAATCTTCACCCTCTGTGGGCACGCTCTGGCCTACCTTTGCCACCTCAACGGGAAATGCAGTGATGGCTTATCTCCCCCCCGCCGAACTCGATACGATTTTACAGGCTCCCCTGCCCAAACTGACCCCCAAGACAATTACCTCTCCGCAAACGCTACGGCAACACCTGGCACAAATTCGCGTGGACGGCTACGCCATTGTCTCTGAAGCGCTGGAATTGGGTTTTGTTGCCATTGGCGCCCCCCTACGCAACTCCGACGGCTTCCCCATTGCCGCCATCAGTCTGGGCGGCCCCACAATCCGCCTGACCAACTCATATCTTCCGCAGCTAGGAGCTTTGGTCTGCGCTGCCGCCAGACGCATCTCAAAGCAGCTTGGCTATCGTTAATCCCTCGAATCCCATGGTCATTTGTCCTTACTCCTGCACCTGCGGTAGAATGCGTCACCAAATCCTTTGGCGCACTCACCGCTCGGCGTACGATAGAAGCGAAGGCCGACAAATGCCTGCGAACAAAACAAAGGAGGTGTTGCCGAAGAATCTATCGACTTGATGAGTCAGAATGTCAAGTGGTAACAGATTAATCGTACTCGTCAAAGAGGGCGCATGAGATGCGGAGGACGTGGGGAAGTCCTTCACTTTCTCCCATGCCACATGTGCCGTATAATTACACACTCATTGGAGGAGAAAAATGGCAAATTTCAAGAAAACCAGTATATTGCTCGTCGTCTTCATTGTGATGACGCTGCTATTGGCCGCTTGTGGCGGAAGCGCAACGCCAGCGCCGGTGAAGCCTGCCCCCGAAGCGACAAAGGCTGAACCGTCCCCAACGGAAACACCTTCGGTCCAGGCGGAAACGCCTTCGGTCCAAGAAACGGTCGTGGGAGACATGTTGGATCAAGTGCTCGAATCCGGCAAGCTGGTTGTTTCCACAGACCCCAACTACGCCCCCCAGAGTTTCCTGAACGACGCCGGAGAGCTGGATGGCTTTGACGTCAACGTCGCCAAAGAGGTTGCCAAGCGACTGGGCGTGAAAGTGGAGTTTGTGACCCCGGATTGGGATATGATCACCGGCGGCAATTGGAGTAAGCGTTGGGATGTGAGCATCGGTTCCATGACCC